>CAYRYO010000066.1:0-4267 GCA_964428475.1 uncultured Tissierellaceae bacterium | reverse complement strand
TTTTATAAATAGTCTTAAATCTATATTATAATCTTGTGCTAATCCCATTAGCCTCTTATACACAAAAACCTAAAAAATCTATTATATAATAGATTTTTTAGGTTTTTGAATGATTTTAATTTCTCCAGCACTTATTAGTGCCGTCTTCGCTATTAATGGTCCTACTAGTTCATATATTACTGTTGATGCAAGTATAATTGTTCTAATAGTACTTCCTATTTCAGGCATTGCAGTTTGTGCTATCATAGATAGGCCTATTGCAACTCCTGCTTGAGGAAGTAATGTAAATCCAAGATATTTTTGTATCTTTTTGTTAGATTTTACAATCTTTGACCCTATGAATGCTCCTCCTACTTTTCCAATCGTTCTAAATACTATATAGCCTATTCCCAAAAGTCCTGCATATTTTAGGACACTAAGTTCAAGTTCAACTCCAGCCAGTGTAAAAAATGCTATGAATATGGGTGGGGTAAGCCTATCGATTACATTCAGCGTTTTTACACTATTTTCCGATAAATTAACAACTGTAATTCCTATCATCATGCAAACTAAAAGTGTTGAAATATTTAAAAATGCTGAAATCCCTATAGAAATAAATATGAAAGCTATCATAAGACTAAGTAGTTCATCTTCTCCTCTAATCTTCGGAAGCAAGTAGCTAAAAAATAAACCTACTATAAATCCCAATCCTAGAGCTAAAAGTATTTCTCCTATAGGAAATAAAAAAGCATGTATAAAACTAAACTTCCCACCTACTTTAACAAGTGATTTTGCTATTGTAAGAGCTATGCCAAATGCAATAATTGCAATACCATCATCCATTGCTACTACGGGAAGTAATGTATCTACTACTGGCCCTTTAGCTTTATATTGTTTAATTACCATTATAGTTGCCGCAGGTGCTGTTGCAGCTGCTATGGCACCTATTGTAATCGAAAATGGAAGTGACTGTTTGAATATATATACCATAGATAGTGTGACTAAGATTATTGGTGTTAAAGATTCAAATAATGTTATTGTGATAAGCGACTTACCAACTTTCTTTAGATATTCTATCTTTATCTCACTGCCAATTGTATATGCAATAAATCCTAGAGCTGCTTCAGAAATTATTCCCATATTCAACGCTGCTTCTTTAGGTACCAGGTTTAAAATAGAAGGCCCAATAAGTACTCCTGCTAATAAGTATCCTGTTACATGTGGCAATTTAAATTTGCCTACTACTTTTGCCATAATAATACCTGAAAATATAATCACTGCTACATAATAAAGTTCATGCATAAATAATTCCACCTTTTATAATAAATTTATTTTGCCATAAACTCAGCATAAAAGATTTTTATAAGTTTTGTGTTGGGTTTACGTAGTGTTTCTTTTTTTGAGCACTACTTTAGTATACTCCTATATATATTTTTTTCAATAGCTTTTTAGAAAAAGCTTTCAATAATTCAAGAAAACAAATATATTTGCTCACTGTTATTATATTTGTTATAATAATATTATTATTAAATTAAATGTACCTTGGAAGGGGACTTTTTATGTATGCTTTGTTTTTAATTTTAAATCAAAAGGATAAATTAGATATTATTCTGGAAACACTCTATGAATTAGAAGTAGGAGCTACTACTTTAGACAGTGTGGGAATGGGAAAACTGCTACTTGATCATCATGTAAATGAAACTATATTTGCGAGTTTGAGAAATGTTTTAAATGAAGGTAAACCGTATAACAAAACGCTTATAAGCGTGATAAGAGAAGAAGAAACTTTGAATCGTGCAATCCAAAAAATAGAAGACATATTGGATATAAAAAACACTGTGGGTTCTGGTTTTATGTTTGTACTTCCAGTAATTAGATGCAGTGGATCCATTTCATCAGAAGATAAAGGATGCTAAGTTTGCAATCTTATCTTTTAATTACATCTATAGATAAAACATCTTTAAGTTTTATCTATAGATGTTTTTTCTGTTTTTTAGTAATTTCAAATAATATTATGGGATTATTGTGTTTTTTTAACTTTTTTCTTTATACTACTCTATCTTAATGGTACAATAGAACACAAAGTATAAAAATAAATATTTAATTTAGAAAAGGAGTAATTATATGCTAGATAAGTTTACAGGCAATATAGTATATGGAACAGCCAGATTTTTAGAAATAGTTTTAAATCTCATTATATATATAGCAGAATTTATGGTAGTATTTGTTAAAAATATTGCCAGGGCTTTTGGTGCACTTATAGGCATGGGAGGATGTCTTTTAATATTCTTTTTCATAAGTCCTTTTGGATTATTTGTTCTATTTAATCCAGTTACTATACTACTTATATTGTTTTTAGTTGTATTTCCCATACTTGGAACAAAGTTTATTTCATATTTAAAGTATATTAAATATGTGGTAACTGAATATCTATACGATAGAGCAGACTTCTTAATTTCTGGAAAAAAAGAAGAATTTAAATCATTCAATGAATATGGAAATAAATATCGAAAGATGGAAGAGGAAAAAGAAAGAGCTGAAAGAGAAAGACGTAGAAAACAGCAGCAAAAAGAATGGGAAGAGAGATTCAAACAATGGAATCAATATCAAAACTTTGGAGGATCTAGTTCTTCTGGTAGTTGGGGTGGAAATAGCAACTATGGTGGAAATACATATGTAAACCCAAGTATCTCATTTAAAGAAAAATATAAAAATAGCATAGCTTTACTTGATGTACCAATCGATGCAGACAAGTATCAAATAAAGCTGGCATATAGAAAAAAAGCAAAAGAACTTCATCCAGATATAAACAAAGCACCTGATGCAACTGAAAAATTCCAAGAAGTAAGCGATGCATATGATTTTTTAAGCGATGAAAATATTGAAAGATATAAATCTATGAATTAATACAATATAAAGGAGCGATTTAAATTGAATTTCTTAAGAAAACTTATGGCTGGAAGGTATGGTGTAGATCAATTAAATAAATTCTTACTTGTTATATTTATAATTATTTCAGTTATCTATATGTTTACAAAGAGTACAATTATAAATGTTATTTCTCTTATTCTTTTAGTTTTTCTATACTATCGAATATTTTCTAAAAACATTGATAAAAGACTTGAAGAAAATAAAAAGTTTTTAAATATAGTTAATCCTTATCGAAGAAAACTTAATTCTACTGTTAATAAGTTTAAATCTAGCAAAGACTATAAATACTTTAAATGTCCGAACTGTGAAAAATCATTGCGAGTTCCAAAAGGAAAAGGCATGATAAAGATAACTTGTCCAAATTGTAAAACAAAGATAAATAGAAAATCTTAATTATAAAAACACACAATTAATAATTAATTGTGTGTTTTTATAATTAAGATGATTAAAAATATCATACAGTGGTATATATGGTATAGAAGTTCATTATACAAAAACTTTATTTATAGATAATATTTATAGGAGGTGTGCTTTTGAGTAAAGAAATTAAAATGGGTTGTAGTAAGCCTAGTAGTAGTACTACAAAGCCAATAGAAAAAATTAGTGAGAAAATTGAAGAACTTAATTTAAAGGGGGAAAAACAGAATATGGTTATGGTAGGGAAACCAGCTCCAGTGTTTACAGCACCAGCTTATCAAGATGGAAAGTTTATAGAAGTTAATTTAGAAGATTATAAAGGAAAATGGGTACTTCTTTGCTTCTATCCAGGAGATTTTACTTTTGTCTGAGCGACTGAAGTTTCAGCAGTTGCTGAAAAATATTCAGATTTTAAAGACTTAGGTGTAGAAGTATTGTCAATGAGTGTGGATTCTCCATTTGTACACAAAATTTGGAATGAACACGAACTATCTAAGATGATTAATAAAGATATTCCATATCCAATGTTATCAGATCAAGGCGGAAAAATTGGTACTATGTATGGAGTATATGATGAAGATGGCGGAGTTGACACTAGAGGTAGATTTATCATAGACCCAGACGGAGTAGTTCAGGCTTTTGAAGTACTTACTCCTCCAGTTGGAAGAAATGTATCTGAAGCTTTAAGGCAAATAAAAGCATTCCAGTTAGTTAGAGAAACTAAAGGTGGCGAAGTTACACCATCAGGCTGGCAACCAGGAAAGACCACTTTAAAGCCTGGACCAGATCTAGTAGGTAATGTATGGAAGAATTGGAAGGTTAGCGAGGCTTTTGAAGACTAAATAGTATATAAAGGGTGAAGATAATATTATCTTCACCCTTTATATTGTTTTTCCTTTTTCATTTAATTATTAAGATTTAGCTTTTATGGCAATTAAAC
>CAYRYO010000065.1:4542-9059 GCA_964428475.1 uncultured Tissierellaceae bacterium | reverse complement strand
CACAATTACACTTGAATCAATTCCAAGATTTCTTCTAATGATTTTAAAGTCTCATTAAATTCTATATCTACAGCATATTCAAAATCCTTTTGATAACCTTTCCAATATATTTGCATAGTATCACTACCCCTGATAATTGAAATTATTTCTTTATAATTTTTTACTATTTCTATTGAGTTTCTATTTTTAGCAGTAGCTTGTACAGCTTTTCTTAAGGATGTATAATTAATGTTTTTTCCTTGTAGTTCATGCAAGATATAGATATCATAAAAATCTCTTGGCCTTGTATTTTGATCACCTCTTGTTATAACTGTTTCAATCTTTTCAGCCATAACTGTTTCTAGATTATATGCTAATATTCTTATACTTCTATCCTCTAGGAGTAATTTAAACTCATATATTATTTCCCTTGGCGTAATTTTATCCCCTGTTGTGATATCTAATTTTAATGGAACTGCCATAGGTGGATAGTTTGCTGTTAATGATACCCGGTAACCTGTATACTCATCTCCAGCTCTAATTTCAGTAATCTTATTAAAGGAAAAATCTACATCATCTTCAATTTTAATATTACAAATATCCATAAACATCTGTTTAACCATTTCTTTTGTAACAGGCAGACCTTTAATTGTTGCATCCATATCCATAGTGGCCCTTGTATCCAACCCAACCATTGCTGCAATAAGAAACCCACCTTTCAATATAAAGTGTGGCTGATATTTTGAAATTGATATTCTCTCTAGTAATCTTTCTAGCATATAATTCTGCATTACAAGTTGTGCTGATATTCCCTTTTCTTTAGACATGTTCTTGATGATACTTTTTAGTTGCATAGCATTTTTCATATCAATACCTCCAAATAAGAACGAAGTCTTTTTTCTACCCTTAATATCTTCCCATATTCAGAAAGAAGTGGTATATTCTTTTCTTTACTCCTAGCATATTGTTTAAATGCCTCTGAAACAATTTGAATATCCGTATTACTTATCCCTCTTAAAATGTCGCATAAAGTTTTTTCCCTACTATATGTTTTCACTGGATTACCCCCAGGAGTCAAAACTGTAACAATTCCAAGTTCATAGAATTCTTCCTTTGTCCTTATTGCTTTAACATTTTTATTTTTTAATGATGTAACATTATAACCAATAGGAAATGTCATTTGATATCTATTGGGTGTCCTATCTGTTAAATCATTCAAAAACAAAGCAGTTTCACCTGAAAAGATGCCACGATTAAATTGTACCTGTAAGTTATATATTTCATCATCCCATAGTTCTGGTAAAATATAAACACCTCTTGCAGATCGTTCTAACTTTCCACTATCAACAAGAATTTTTAGACTCCATCGTGATAGTCCTGCTTTTGTTACTTCCCCACTTGTTATAGTTCCATTATTTTCTTTTACCATTTGCATAATCTTTTCAGCATTTGTCATAATACACCTTCTTTCAAATCAAACAATTACACTCACTATTCTAATATAAGTGAGTGTAATTGTCAATTAAAAATGAAGTAATTGATTTTTACCAAATCATCAACTTCTTGTCTTATATCACACCAAGATAATAAAAAAAATAAGCTTTAAAAGCCTATTTTTTTAAAATGAATTTTTATTTTTACGCAGCAAAAACAAGAAAAATGGCGCTCCTATTACACCCGTTATAATGCCTACAGATAATTCAATTGGCTGAAAAATTGTCCTTGCCAGGGTATCCGAGATAACAAGCAAGATTCCTCCAAATATTGCCGAAAGAGGTATAAGGTATTTATAGTCTCCTCCAATGATAATTCTTGCTGAATGAGGTGCAATTAATCCCACAAACCCAATTGCTCCTGCTGTACTAACTGCACTTCCTGCTAAGATTGACGAAATAATAATTATTATTATTCTATATAATCCAGTTTTTAAACCTATACTGCTTGCAACTTCATCTCCCAGATAAAACAAGTTTGCTTTAGGCGCAAGCGATAATGCAGCCAATAGGCCAACCATGCTATAGGGAAGTACTGATCTAACTGCAGACCAGCTTCTTCCCGATAAACTTCCAACCATCCATGAATATGTAACATCCAGAACATCAGTATTAAACATCATAATTCCAGATGTAAGAGAATTGAGAAATGCCGAAATAGCCACTCCAGCTAAAACTATATGAACAGTAGATGAATTGCCTGAACTATTCATAGATATTCCATAAATCAACAAGGATGCAAATAGTGCACCTAGAAATGAAGCTACTGGCAAAAACAATAAGTATGATGGTAAAATTGTCATAAGAACAACCGCCATAAAACCTGCTCCTGCATTTACCCCTATAATGTTTGGAGATGCCATAGGGTTTCTCAATATACCCTGAAGCAGCGCACCAGCTACAGCCAGATTCATTCCCACTAAGATTCCTGTAATTATTCTTGGAATTCTGACATTGTTGATAATTTGATATAGGTAGCCTTCTTTTACTCTTCCGTTTATAGACTCTATAAATTCAGAAAATGAAAATTGAACTGTTCCAATAAACACGCATAAAACAGTAATAGCAACGAGTAAAATAAATGCTACTATTATTATAAGTATCTTTTTTCTTGCGCTTAGCATTTTGGTCTGGTGCTTCATATTAAAACCACCCTCTTGCTTAATTCTTATTGATTATAAGCTTTGCTGTTGTATTAAGCATATCTTCTACATTCATCCTATTAGGATTTACTGCAAATGGTAACATAAATATGTTGTCATTCTGTATAGCATCTAACTGGGACCATTTTTCATCTGATTTAATATCCTTTAGGATGCCCTTATTCGCTTCTGGATCTTTTCCTGGTGCAATTACAAAAATTACATCAGGATTATCCTTGATAATTTGTTCTACATCATATGAAACATAGGGGGATTTTTTAGCATTTGGAAGATTATCTGGAATGATATTTTCAATTCCAAGTAATATAAGCAATGCACCATAGCCTGATGATCTTTGGGCACTAGTTATAGTGTCTCCCGTCTTAATAATCATTCCCCTTTCACAGCCACCAATTTCTGATATCTCTTGTTTTAAATCAGTCGCAAGCGTCATAATACTTGATTTATATTCATCTCCAGCGCTAGACTTATCTAATAATTCACCTATAAATGGGGTTAAATCCACTATGGAAATTTCTCCTGTTGAGTCAGGATCAAAAAAATAAACAGGGCAATCAGCAAGTTCTAACTCATTTTGCACTGATGCATGATATCTACTGCTTGCAATAATAAAGTCTGGCTCAAGCTCACATATCTTTTCTATATTTAGAGATTTTGTCATACCAACTGATGTAAGAGCAATACCTTCATCACGAATCTTATATTCCTCAACCTTGCCAACAGGTGTAATGCCAATATTAAAGAGTGCCTCCATTACAGCAGATGTAAGCCCTAAGATTTTTTGAGGATTTCTAGGTATTTCAACATCTCTTCCCAATTCATCTACTATAGTTTTAGATTCTTCTTGTTGGCTTTCTTCTTCCATTTCTTCTTTGTCAATCTCACTATTTGCTGGTAGATCCTCTTCTACCGCTGCCTGATTACTACATGCAGTAAATAATCCTAAAACCATTACAAATGATAAGAATAAAGCTAATATTTTTTTCATTTTACAATTCCTCTTTCATTTTTATATTTGTGGTTTGAGTTTTTATATTTGCATCCTTGTGGAACAACCACATTCCTCCTGCATTTTTTAACTTTGCAGACATGTGCGTATACATCATATACTTCTAAAATAATCTCTTCTGTAAGTAGCTCTTGAGGGTCTCCACTCTTGTAGATTTCACCATCCTTCATAATGTATATCAAATCAGAAACTTCCATGGCATGATTAATGTCATGAAACACTGAAATAATTGTCTTATTGTAATTGTCCTTTAAATCCTTGATCATAGATAAAAACTCCTGTTGATATTTTAAATCCATATAGGTTACAGGCTCATCTAAAAGAAGTATGGGTGTATCTTGTGCTAAGATCATAGCAATCCAAACCCTCTGTCTCTCACCTCCTGAAAGAGCATTCACTGGATGGTCTCTATATTCTTCCAAAGACATATATTCCATCGCCCATCTTATTTTTTCTCTATCTTCATGACCTGAAATCCAACCAGATTTATGGTAAGGGTTTCTTCCCATTGAAACAAGTTCATAAACCGAAATAGAATTTAACTTTTCCTGAAATTGTGGAAGAAATGCAATTTTCTGTGACAAGCTCTTGGTCTTATATTTCCCAATAGCTCTACCTTCTATAAGTAATTCATCATGAGACGCCCCTAGTATTCCCGAAAGGCATCTAAGAAGTGTGGATTTTCCAGAACCATTTGGCCCAATCAAGGATACTATCTCACCTTGCTTTACAGAAAAATTTATATTTTTTAATATCTTATTTCCACCATAGCCAAAAGATAAATCACTTGCACTTATTATTGATTTACCAAAACCCATCAAGAAGCCCCCTTTCTTGAAATTTAATCTTTACTATAAAGTTAGTACAATAAAC
>CAYRYO010000065.1:0-4442 GCA_964428475.1 uncultured Tissierellaceae bacterium | reverse complement strand
CCTGTACCACTCCAATACACTACTGCTAGCTTATTCATATACACACTACCTTCCTTTTTATAATATTTATATCAAACAGCTACTGTGAGTCTCTGTATAGATAGTCCCTCTGACAACTTTTTACAATATATATTTGTGCACTTTTTATATTTTTTAAAAGTCTTCTGTGCCCTAGATTCATCGCCGTATACCTTCCAATATCCAACACATTTAAAGTTTCTACCCTCATTTTTAATGAAGGCTTTTACATCATGGGGTGGATAACCCAGAAACAATCCAATTTCATGGGGGAAACCCTGACTTTCACTTAGTCTATTAGATAGTCTGTCTACACAAGCATCTATATCACAAACACAGTATCCATTTTCAATCAATATATCTCTTGCTTCCTCTTGCAAGAAGTCCCTCTCAAGTCTGTCTAGTCTATAAACATATATCAAGGCCTTCTTGTATGTATTTCTTAAGAGGCACATATAGACACCTTTGAGATTTATTATAGAATTTACTTCTTCTATCCTCCCTTTAAGCTCATATATGCAATTAAACTGGCAACTGAAAAGGCTTCCAGTCTTGATTCCAGCTAAAGTTGGGGAGCAATGTTTAACTATAAGTGATTCATGCATTTCGATTCCTCCATATAGTAGTTATCTTTATATAAGTTAGCCTTAGTTAACTTATATTTTAAAAAACAAGTTAGTCTTAGCTAACTGTTTTCATCTTACATCCTTTACTATCTTAAGTCAATATATTTGATATAAGTACAATATATAGTGAAATTTATTGGCGTTATTTTTAAATATAATCTCTTATATTTATGTGATTTACTTTGGGCAGTTCATTGATGCAGATTATTAGAATACCGTGTGGCGGGGCTTGTGGTCCAGCAAGATGTCCAAAATGTGGCTCCAAATTGGAAGACATGGATAGCGGACTTATTTTCGGTCCAGTCTGCAAAAATCGTGATTGTGAGTTGTTTGAAAAACATGAGCCTTTAAATGGATGGGATTTCTAAAACAATATAAAGAGCCTACAAACTTTGTATCTCAAAGCTTGTAGGCTTTTAATTTATCCTTTGATTATCTTATCTAATCCACCCATATATGGTTTTAAAACATCTGGAATATTTACTGTTCCATCTTCATTTTGATAGTTCTCAAGTATTGCAGCCATTGTTCTGCCTACTGCTAGGCCTGATCCATTTAGAGTATGAACAAATTCTACATTACCAGTGCTTTCTCTTCTAAATCTGATATTTGCACGCCTTGCTTGGAAGTCTTCGAAGTTACTACAGCTTGATATCTCTACATATCTTCCATAACTTGGCATCCATACTTCTAAATCATAGGTTTTTGCTGATGAAAATCCAAGATCTCCAGAGCTAAGCATGACTATTCTATATGGAAGATCTAATTTTTTTAATATAGTTTCTGCATTATCAGTAAGTGCTTCAAGCTCTTTATATGAATCTTCAGGCTTTGTAAACTTAACCAATTCCACCTTATCAAATTGATGATTTCTAATTAACCCTCTAGTATCTCTTCCGGCAGAACCGGCCTCTTGTCTAAAACATGGGGTATATGCAGTATAGTATATTGGCATTTTGTCTTCTGTTAATATTTCATCCCTGTGAATATTTGTAAGGGGAACTTCAGCTGTAGGTACTAGAAAATAGTCTTTACTTGGAAGGTGAAACATATCGTGTTCAAACTTTGGAAGCTGACCTGTACCTACCATGCTATTTCTATTTACCATAAATGGAGTTGCCATCTCAGTATATCCATGCTCTGCAGTATGTGTGTCTAACATAAACTGAGTGATGGCCCTCTCAAGCCTTGCACCTTTTCCCTTGAATACAGTAAATCTAGCCCCTGTAATCTTTGTAGCAGCTTCAAAATCAAGTATATCTAAATCTGTTCCTATATCCCAATGGGCCTTTGGTTGAAATTCAAAAGCTTTCGCTTTGCCTTGTCTTCTAAGTTCCACATTATCGCTATCATCTTTTCCTATTACTACATTTTCCTCTGGAGTATTTGGTATGCTTAGTAATAGTACATTTAAGCCTTCATCTATTCCCTTTACTTCTTCATCAAGTACCTTTATATTTTCAGATAATTTCTTCATAGCTGTAAATATTTCAGAAGGGTCTTTCCCTTCTTTTTTTAAGATTGGAACCTGCTTTGAAACTTTCTTTTGCTCTGCCTTCATCGTTTCTACTTGTGTGAGTATGTTTCTTCTTTTTTCATCTAATGCTATTACTTCATCAATTGGAAAATCTCCACTTCTCTTAGCCAAAGCCGCCTTTACTTCTTCTGGATTATTTCTTATTCTCTTTATATCTAGCATAGTACTAACCTCCTTAAATTAAAAAAACTCTCGATCCCTTAAAGATAAGGGACGAGAGTATACCCGCGTTGCCACCCTAGTTAGCCGAAGAGGCTCACTCGAATTAAACTTGACTCCAGGACGGATTCAGCACTTTGTCTTATTGGCTCTCACCAACCGCCAACTCTCTAAAAGACTCCCTACTTACTATTTCCCTTCTTTGTCAAAATATTTAATTACATCTATTATATGAGTAATAGGGATACTTGTCAAGTCATTTTATCAAACAAATTTAAAGCGGGGAAACTTGCCCAAAAACTATCTGTCCATTAAATATGGTTGCATCTACCTTTATATCCTTTATCTCATCTACTTCTATTTCAAATAAATCATCAGACAATACTACCATATCAGCAAGTTTATTAGCCTCTATAGATCCCTTTATATGATCTTCAAATGTTGCATATGCACCGCCCATAGTATAGCCATATACAGCATCATATACTTGTAATTTTTGTTCTGGCATCCAGCCACCAGCAGGCTTTCCCTTTAAATCCTTGCGAGTAACAGCTTCATATATTCCATTTAATACATTAAAAGGTTCTACCGGTGCATCTGAGCCACATGCGATTTTAACACCACTATCTACCATAGTTCTCCAATTATATGATGTCTTTTCTCTTTCTTTTCCAACTCTCATAGGTGCAAGACTCCAATCATAATCTAAGAATATTGGCTGTATATATGCTACTGCTTTCATTTCCCTAAATTTATTTAAAAGATATTGATCTGTTATTTGACAATGTACTATACCATGCCTATGGTCCTCATTTGGCAGTTCTTTTAAAGCTTTTTCCATACTTTCAAAAGCCATATACATTGCCTTATCTCCTATGCCATGCATTGCTAATTGAAAGTTGTTTTTATGAGCTAATCCCACTATATCATCTAAATCATCTTGACTTATGGTAGTGATTCCACTAGTATTTGGATCATCTGAATAAGCTTCTATCAAAGCGGCTGTTCGTGCTCCAAGTGACCCATCTATTAATAACTTTAATGGCCCTATCTTAAACAATTCATCTCCCCAGCCAGTCTTATATCCATGGCCAATAAAGGTCTCAAGTCTTTCTATCTCTGGAAGTAAACATTGCTCATATACTCTCATATTCAATTTATTTTCTTTTTTTAATTCAAGATATGCATCTATAACATTTTTGTAGTCCTTATCAGGTAATGCTTCAAAGTCATCTGTTCCAACAGATGTAATTCCACATGAATTCATATCTTCAATAGCATTTATCATCATATCCTTTATATCTTCAACAGAAGTCTTAGATAGATTATCATATATAAGAGCAATAGCCTTCTCTCTGAATATTCCTATTGGCTGTCCATTTTCATCTAAATCAAAATGCCCTCCTTCTACTTGAGGGGTGTCTCTATTTATATTTAATAATTCTAGAGCTTTACTATTGACGACTGCAACATGAAGGCAAACCCTTGTAGCTATTATTGGATGTTCTGTAGAAATCTCATCTAAATCATATCTAGTAGGAAACTTCTTTTCACCCTTAAAGTGATCTTGATTCCATCCCCTACACATAATCCATTCTTCCTTTTTTATATGTCTATCTTTAATAAATTTCGCCACCCTATCTTTTAATTCTTCAATACTAGGTGAAGCTGTCAAATCTACTTGTGTAAGAGACCATCCATATTTTAATAAATGCATGTGACTGTCGTTAAAGCCTGGCAATACTGTTTTTCCATTAAGATCATATACCTTTGTATCTTGTCTTTTCAAAGCTAAAATTTCATCTACTGTGCCTACATTTTCTATGACATTTCCCTTAATAGCGACAGCATCTACTATTTTTCGATCCTCACTCATTGTATAAAACTTTCCATTGATTAATATAGTATCCATCTTATCCTCCCCTGAACTGGAATAACTGTACTAAAATAGTATTATGTATGTTTATACTGTATAAGCCTCTTATTTTAAGAGGCTTATACAGTATAATAAATTCAGATTTATTTACTTATACCTATGAAATTTTAATTATTTCAATAAATTGATTATTGTATCATAAACTATTCCTGGAAGCACATTAAAG
>CAYRYO010000064.1:0-9093 GCA_964428475.1 uncultured Tissierellaceae bacterium | reverse complement strand
CCTAGTGTTATGAATGGTGGTAAGGATTTTTGTGAATGGTCCAAGAAAGATGATTTACTATATGCAACTCTGAAGAAGCCATTAGAAAGAATTTTAGGGCGTGATGGCCTGGGTCTTGCTGACTGTGGAATTTGTGAAAGTAAATTTGAAAAAGGTGAAGATGTATCAAGGATGTTCCTCACACTTATGGCACGTTTAGGTGACATACAGGTGCATGGAACACCAGATATAGAATTTGCTGTAATTGGATTATTGGTAAGGATACAAATGTCACAAGGTAATGCACAAGTTGCATTAGAATCCCTTAGGAGTTTACGTGCCAAATACCTTGATATTGGACAGACACGTTTTTTGGGAAATATTGATGCAATGCTCTGTCGTATACAAATCTGGATGGGGGACACTGAAGCTGGGCGAATATGGCTTGACAAAAAGTCTCCCAAAAATGATGTTCGTCTATGGGTTATGTGGCGGTATCAATATATCACACGGGCAATAGTACAAATCGGTGAAGGTGAGTATGAGGATGCTTTAATACTTCTAACTAGATTAATATCTTATTGTGAACATTGTGAGAGAGTGATGGATGGAATCCATATTCGATTGCTGAGGGCCTTATGTCAAAAACGCCTTGGAGATAAGACTTGGAAGTCTGAACTATCCATAGCATTAGATACTTGCTATGAGTATAAATTTATTTGGCCAGTAGCACAGTATGGTGTAGCAATTTTACCACTGCTTACCAAATGCAAGTGGGGTAAAGACACAGTGTATTTAGACGAACTCACTGCTGCAACTAGACTGCAGGCAGTTCAATATCCTAAATTCTTGAAGGTGAAAACACAGTCTATAGAGCCACTATCTCCGGCAGAGACCCAAGTGCTTAAATTGCTATGCCAGAATCTTAGCAACCAAGAGATTGGTGAAATATTAGGAATCAAGTTATCTACAGTTAAGACCCATGTCAGTCGTGTATTGAATAAGCTAGGTGTCAAGAGGCGCACTGAAGTCAAAGAAGTAGCTGAAAAATCACATTTGATATAGTAATTCAAAAGATTTCAAACCATAGACTAAAGATTACGATTATTGTGGAATAATAGTTAAATATGATGTAGAATAATAATTAAAGACATAAAATATAAGACACCCAGTAATATCAAAATAATATACAAGGGGGAGATTTGTAATGGGTTTAATAAAAGCTGCAATTGGTGCTGCTGGCGGTGTTATGGCCGACCAGTGGAAAGAGTATTTTTACTGCGAATCTTTACATCAAGATGTATTGGTAACTAAGGGACAAAAGCGTATTTCAAAACGCTCATCCAATAAAAAGGGTGAGGATAATATTATAACTAATGGCTCTGGGATAGCAGTAGCAGATGGGCAGTGTATGATTATCGTTGAACAAGGCAAGATACTTGATCTTTGTGCTGAACCTGGTGAATACACTTTCGATGCAGGTGGAGAGCCGTCGTTATTTGGTGGAGGTACTTTTGGCGAAAATATGAGTGGATCTCTTAAAAGTGCTTGGGATCGCTTTAAGTTTGGAGGAAGTCCTGGTAAGGACACTCGTGTTTACTATTTTAACACCAAAGAGTTGATTGGCAACAAGTACGGAACACCAAGTCCTGTTCCTTTTAGGGTTGTAGACAATAAGATTGGGCTTGATATAGATATATCAATTCGATGTTTTGGAGAATACAGTTATAGAATTATGAATCCAATTCTTTTTTACACAAATGTTTGTGGCAATATTTCTGAAGAGTACACTCGTGAAATTATTGATGGGCAACTTAAAACTGAACTTATGACAGCTTTGCAGCCTGCGTTTGCAAAAATAAGTGAGATGGGTATACGCTATTCTGCATTGCCAGGTCATACAATGGAGCTTGCAGATGCACTAAATGATGTACTTTCTGAGAAATGGAGCGACTTGCGTGGTCTGGAAATAGTATCATTTGGTGTGTCTTCAGTTAAGGCAAGCGATGAAGATGAGCAGATGATAAAAGAACTACAACGTAATGCTGCATTTAGAGATCCTACAATGGCAGCAGCACATTTGACAGGTGCACAGGCAGCAGCAATGCAAAGTGCAGCATCCAATGAAGGTGGATCAGCTATGGCTTTTATGGGTATGAACATGGCAGGTCAAGCAGGTGGTATGAATAGCCAGAATCTGTATCAGATGGGACAACAGCAACAACAGCAGCAACAGCAGCAACAACAAGCTCAGCAAACTCAATCAGCACCAGCTTCTGGTGGATGGCAATGTTCTTGTGGACATAGTGGAAATACAGGTAAATTCTGTGCCGAGTGCGGGAAGCCACAGCCCCAAATAGATGGTTGGACTTGTAGCTGTGGAGCTATAAATAAAGGCAAGTTTTGTTCGGAATGTGGAAATAAGAAGCCAGCAGGAGTTCCCCAGTACAAATGTGACAAATGTGGTTGGGAACCTGAAAACAAGGCAAATCCACCAAAGTTCTGTCCAGAATGTGGAGACCCCTTTGATGATGGAGATTTAGTATAATTAATTATAAGAAGCTATGATATCTGGAGCTTTTTATAAGTTAAGGAGGTAATAATATGTCGATTGAAGTAACCAATTATCAATGCCCGTCTTGTACGGGGCCACTTCATTTTTCAAGTGACAGTGGAAAGCTTGATTGTGAATATTGCGGAGAATCCTTTGATGTAGAGACGATTGAATTGATGTATGCTGGTAAAGAAGAGGCTGCTGCCAAGGTTGCAAGCCAGCCTAAGTGGGACTTTGATATGGATGAATGGGGTGGAGAAGAAGCCTCGCATATGAAGGCTTATACTTGTCCTTCGTGTGGTGCAGAGCTTATTTGTGACGAGACCACTGCAGCCACTTCTTGTCCTTATTGCAATAATCCAACTGTTGTACCAGGTCAATTTACTGGAATTTTAAGACCAGATTTTGTAATTCCATTTAAATTGGATAAAGAAGCCGCTAAGACTGCTTTGAAGGATTACTATAAAGGCAAGAAGTTTTTGCCAAAGTCTTTTGCTTCAGGAAATAAGATTGGGGAAATCAAAGGAATTTATGTTCCCTTTTGGTTATTTGATGGAAAGAGTGATGGAGATGTCAGATACCGTGCAACAAGAGTTCATTCTCACACTGAAGGAGATGAAGACGTAACGATTACAGAACATTATCATATTGCTAGGAAGGGCAATATGAGCTTTGAAAAAGTGCCTGTGGATGGATCAACAAAAATGCCTGATGGACATATGGATGCAATAGAGCCCTATGATTATTCAGCACTTGTGTCATTCTCCTCTGCCTATCTGCCTGGATATCTTGCAGATAAATATGATATGGAGGCAGATGCTTGCAGTGAACGTGCAAATGAGCGAATTCGCACGAGTACTGAGGACTCTTTGGCATCAACTGTAATAGGATATACAAGTGTGACTGTTGAATCTTCTAATATTGATATTGAAGCAGGCCAAGTAAAATATGCCTTGTTACCGGTATGGATGTTAAGTAGTCAATGGAAGGGAGAAGATTTTCTCTTTGCAATGAATGGGCAGACGGGCAAGCTTATTGGTGATTTGCCTATTGACAGGAGTAAGTTTTTAATGTGGTTTTTAGGTATTTCAGTGCCACTAATGATATTGCTTAGTATAATATTGTTTTAGAGGGGTGTTTATATGAAAAAAGCAATTGCATTATTTATATTAATTTTGTCCCTTATCACTGTCATGCTTCCAGTTCAAGCTGCAGATTTTGATTTGGTAAATGACGAGGTTGGCTTGCTTACAGAAAATGAATATTTTGAGCTTAATGAGCTAGCACAGGATATAACTGATAGGTATGAATGTGAAGTAAGTATAGTGATTATTGATGATATGGATGGCAATGATGCTAAGGAGCTTGCAAAATCTATTTACAATGAATATGGTTACGGCTATGGTGAGGATAGAAGTGGGCTTATGTTACTTCTTAGCACAGAAGATAGACAGTATGCCATTATAGCATATGGCTATGGCAACACAGCATTTACAGATTATGGTCGTGGGGTTTTGGAAGATAGATATCTCCTACCACTTCTTGGTGAAAATGAATATTATGATGCTTTCTCAACATATCTCAATCAAACATCTGAGTATTTAGATATGGCTGAAAATGGAAGTCCATTTGATGTAGACACTGATGAAGGTGGCGGGATGTCAAACTTGATAAAGATAGCTATCGTGATATTTATTCCCCTACTTATAGCGGGAATAGTTTGTGGTGTATTTTACCAGCAGATGAAAACTGCTAAGCTTCAGGCAGCAGCAGATAATTATGTATCTGATGGAGGAGTTAAACTGACTATGAAAGAAGATAGGTATTTATTTAGGACGGAAACACGAACTAAAATAGAGAAAGACTCTGGAGGCACATCTATTGATAGTGATGGATTTTCTGGTAGCAGTGGGGAATATTAAGGGATTAAAAGAGACATTTGAATTTATAAAATTATAAAAACAAAAGAAGATGATTTTAGCTTACTATAGAAATCATCTTCTTTTATTTGATAAAATATTGTATGATTTTTAAACAAATATAAATGGGTTTATAGTATAATGAAGGGTGGAACAATAAAATATAATATTTTATTAGGTGGTGGATATATGCATAAGATTACTAAAGAACAAATTTTAAATAGAATAAGTATGGCTACAACTTACTTTAAAGGTTATGACTATTACAAACAAGGCAAAGTAAAGCATGTTAGATCTACTCAAGATTATGGTTACTTTATTGCAAACGTATATGGGACTAGGGTGTATTCTACAGAGGCAGAATTTGATATAGATGGAGATATAACAAATACAAAATGTGATTGCAAAGCTTATAGCAAATATAGTGGAGATTGCAAACATATAGTAGCACTTTTAACATTTATAAAGGAAGTGCAAATAGAAGATGGGAAAAAAAAGAAAAAGACGCAAGGTAATATAAAGAATATCCTTGCTTTCTATGAAGACGCACAAGCAATTAAAAAGGAAGAAGTAAATCTTGAGATAAATTATGAAACAAATGAATACGATTCAAATATAAGCCTTAGAATAGGTGAAGACAGGCTTTATGTGGTGAAAAAAATAAGCGATTTTATTTCAGATGTAGCCAATGATGAGATAATAGAGTTTGGAAAGAAATTTACATATAATCCAGAAGTACATTGTTTTAAAGACAGAGACCTAGAATTAATAGAGTTTTTGACTATATTATATGAACATTATGATATGGACAATAGAAGTTATTATGTCAACAGGTATAATAGTAGATTTAGTGGAAAAAATATGAAATTAAGCTCAAAATCACTTGAGAAATTCTTTGATTTAATGATAGATAGAAGATTAAATATCAATATAAATGGAGATAAATTCAATGATGTTGCGGTTGTAGAGGGGAATGTAGATTTAAGGTTTAAGATAGAAGAAGAAAATAGCGATTTACTGTTAAAATTAACAGACAAAGAAGTATTTTCTCCTATTACTTCTGACTGTAAGTATCTTTTTTACAAAGATACAATATATAAATTGCCAAATTCTCAATCCAAGTTTATAAGTCCAATATTAAATGAGATAAAGGACAAGGATATAAAATCAATTAGGGTAGAAGAATCACTAAAAGAAGTGTTTGTATCTGAAGTTCTTCTAAATATAAAAAAACACACGGATATTATCATAGATTCAAAAGTTGAAGATTCAATTTATAGTAAGGAACTTGAAGCTCTTATATACTTTGATAGAAAGGGAGAAATTATCCACGGGCGAGTAGAATTTAACTATGGTGATATAAAGATAAACCCATTTTCTTCAAAAACAAAAGGGGAAAATGCTAGTGACCAAATTGTCTTAAGAGATATGGACAAAGAAAGGCAAATCTTGTCTCTATTAGAAAAGGGAGATTTTAAAGTTGAAGATGGAGGATTTTATTTAGAAGATGAAGAGGAAATATTTGAATTTGTAAACAATGTAATACCTAAGCTTCAAGATTATTCTCATATTTACTATACAGATAGTTTTAGAGATATAGGGCTGGTGGAAAGTGATAGTTTTTCAGGTTCATTTAAGATGGATAGTGGTCTGGATATGCTAGAATTTGATTTCAATATAGAGGGCATAGATATGTCGGAACTTGGGAATATATTTCACTCACTAAAGGAAAAGAAAAAGTATTATAAGCTTAAAAAAGGTTCCTTTTTATCCTTAGATAATAGTGAATTAAATCATGTATATGAAATGATGGATTATCTAGATATAGATGCAAATGATTTTAATGATGGGAAACTAGAACTTCCAAAGTATAGGACTATGTATTTAGACAAATTTCTAGAAGATAGGGATATAGGATTTATAAAGAAAAACACTGATTTTAAAAAGCTTGTAATGGATATAAAAGAGCCAGATGATATAGAATACAAATTACCTAAAGATCTCAATGCAGATCTAAGAGATTATCAAAAGTTTGGATTTAAATGGCTAAAGACCCTTTCAAATCATGGATTTGGTGGAATACTAGCAGATGAAATGGGGCTGGGAAAGACAGTGCAGATGATATCATTTCTCTTGTCTGAAAAGGAAGAAAAAGGTCAGGCTACAAATTTAATAGTAGTGCCTACATCTCTTGTATATAACTGGGAAGATGAGATAAATAAATTTGCACCAAGCCTAAGCAGTATCATAATAGCAGGTGCCAAATCACAAAGAAGGGAACTCATTCAAACTTCAAATGCCTATGATATAGTCATTACATCTTATCCACTTATCAGAAAAGATGTAGATGATTATAAGGATATAGATTTTAGATATTTGATACTAGATGAAGCACAGCATATAAAAAACAAAGCTTCCCTCAGTGCAAAATCTGTTAAAAATATAAAGGCTAAAAACTACTTTGCACTCACTGGGACTCCCATGGAGAATTCTATTTCAGAGTTATGGTCAATATTTGATTTTTTAATGCCGGGTTATCTTTTAAATAGCAAGAAATTTACGGAAAAGTTTGAAAGGCCAATTGTAAAGGAAAACGACAATAAGAAACTAAAGGAATTAAGCAATCATATCAAGCCATTTATACTTAGAAGACTCAAGAAAGAGGTGCTAAAGGAACTTCCAGATAAGATTGAACAGAAAATGCTAGTTGATATGACAGATGAACAAAAGAAGATGTATCTAGCATATCTTCAAGCTATAAAGGGAGATCTTAGTCAAGAAATAAACCAAAAAGGCTACAACAAGAGCCATATTAAAATCCTCGCAGGGCTTACAAGACTTAGACAACTTAGCTGTCATCCAGGAGTCTTTCTTGAAGATTACAATGGTGGAAGTGGCAAGCTTGATTTCTTAGAAGAAATAGTATCAGAAGCAGTTTCTGGTGGACACAAGATTTTAATATTTTCACAGTTTACAACTATGCTAGGTAAAATAAGGAATAGACTGGAAAATATAGATATAGAGATGATGTATTTAGATGGGAAAACTTCAATGAAAGATAGGGGAGACCTGGTAAAACGATTTAATAAAGGTGAAGGAGATGTATTCCTTATTTCCCTAAAAGCTGGAGGTACAGGACTAAATCTAACTACAGCTGATATGGTAATACATTTTGATCCATGGTGGAATCCAGCAGTAGAAGATCAAGCGACAGATAGGGCTCATAGAATAGGGCAAGAAAATACAGTTCAAGTAATCAAATTGATTACAAAGGGAACTATAGAGGAAAAAATATTCAAACTACAGGAAAAGAAAAAGCAAATGATAGACAAGGTAATCAAAGAAGGTGAAACGCTTATATCTAAGCTAAGTGAAGAGGAAATAATGTCACTGTTTGATGTATAGTAGCAAGGTTTGATGTATAGTAGCAAGAAAAAGATAAAAGGTTGAGATAGAGTTTTCTTATCTCAACCTTTTACCTATTTATCTTCAGGAAACTTGTCTTTTTTTATTCCTAGGGATTTTCTCTTTTTCCATATAAAGACTAGATAAACAATTGGAATTAATATCAATCCATATGGAAGAAAGTATATAAGGCCTATTACGATTTCTCCAATATTCTTGGTAAAGAAATAAAATGAGTCTTGAAGGGCAGTTTTTAATTTCTCAGAGAATGGTGTTTTGCTATTTTGCCCTGGACTTAGTTTTGCTACCTCTTGTAAGTTTAAGTGCACTGTGCTGTAGTTCACTTGATCATCTATTGTGGTCAAACTTTGGGTTAAGCTTTCCTTTTCATATATAGTATGGCTAAGTTGATCTTCAAGCACTATTATATCTTCCATTTTCTCAGCTTTTTCAAGCAGTGCAAGAATCCTTTCTTCTTTGGTATTTAGAACTTTTAATCTAGATTCAGTATCTCTATATTGTTTTGTCACATCTTGCTTACTCTTATTTTGAGAGATTATATTTCCAATCGCTACTATCTCATCTACAAAAGCCTCTAAATTTTCACGAGGAATTCTTATCGCGTAGTCTGAGTGTTTTAGGCTCTCTGAGTATATATAGTCATTGTATGAGATATCTGAGTTTTCTATATAGCCCTTATGTTTTTTTATCAAGTTTTCTAATTTTTCTGTAGTAGGTAAGAATTCTTTTGTCTGCATCTCAATATATACTGTTGTGATTATCTTATCTGGTTCATAGTTGTCATATTCACCAGATGTTTCATTAGATATTTCATCACTTATACCATCATAATCCTCATCATACCCCATTTCTTCCCTTGAAGAATTTATACCTTCACTGGGGGAAATATCCATTGAGGCATCCTTATTTGAACTACATCCAGTAAGCATGATTGCAAATGCCATTATAAATGCAATACCTAATATAAATTTTCTCTTTCTCATTGAAACCCCTCCTTGAATAAATTATACTCCATTACCATAAATTATTATATACAAAATAGTTACAATAAAATTGGCTTTAAATATTATTACCTTTTTATATTTATTATGATATAATATTTAAAAGGAATATGATTGGAGGAAATACTTATGACCAATGAAGAATTTCAATCGATAGTATTAAGTGATCTAAAATCAATTAAAACTGACATAAATGAATTAAAGACAGATGTAA
>CAYRYO010000063.1:0-9249 GCA_964428475.1 uncultured Tissierellaceae bacterium | reverse complement strand
TAAACTACCAAAATTAACAGCTTTTGTCCCAATAACTATATCATAGCTATGCAAATTTGGATCGTGTCCACCAGAAGTTCCTTGATTAATAATTGCAATTGGGTTGAATTTCTCTATAGCGAGCATTGTATTTGCTGCAGCGTTTACCATACCTATTTCAGTTTTTGCGATTACAACAGGATAATTATCTATACTTCCTTCCCAATAAGTCCAGATGCCATATTTGATTTGTTTTTTATCTTCTAATTGAGACACTAAGGTATCCACCTCTATATCCATTGCCCCTTGAATTAAAATAGGTCTAATGCTTGCTTTGTCTTCAAGGTTAGAGCATCCTATAGATGAGACTAATATGAAAATCGTTAAAAATAAAACTAAAATTTTTTTATTCATTTTTTTCTCCTTTAGATTGATTTTGTCTTCATTGTTATAAGCGTGCCCTCCTTTACATAGGTGATTTATACCCTGTAGAAGTATTGTAAATCATATCAGTTTAAACATTGTAAATAATATATAAACTTGATATAATCACAATTAAGAGTATTTTGCAAACAAAAGGAGTGCTGGGCGGATGATTGAAAACTATTTAGATGAAATAAAGGCAAAAAATTATCAAATTAAATTTCAAAAGATACTTTTAGATGTTTTGTTTGAATTTATGAATATAAATGAGGAAAATTTTGATGAACATGTTAACGATTTATTAGAAAAGATAGGTAGTTTTTTTAATGTGGATAGAATTTATCTATTTACTATAAATTATAATAATAATACTATTACATATTCACATGAATGGTGTAGTCCTGGAATAAATCCTGAAGTAGCTACAATCGAAGAAATACCTTTAGATGTTTTTCCTTGGTGGATAGATCAGCTTGATAAAAATAATCTAGTTTATATTGAGGATGTAAATGTCATGCCTGCTGAAGCGAAGATGGAGCAGGAGCAGCTTTATAGGCAGGGGGTGAAATCTTTGCTTTCTGTCCCTATAAAAATAAAAGGAAAGATTGAGGCATTTATAGGAATTGATGCAGTGAGATCAACTAAAAGGTGGACAGAAGAAAATATAGAATTACTTTATGCTATGGCCAAAATTTTATCTAGTGGAATGATTCATATAAACTATCACAAAGAGATAGACTTTATGGCCTACCATGATATTTTAACTGCTTTGCCCAATCGTTCGTTATTAATCAATCGAGTAAATCAAGGGATTGTTAATTCTAGTTTTCAAGAAAGATTGATTAGCCTTATGTTAATAAATCTTGATGGATTTAAAATGATTAATGATACTTTAGGACATGATCAAGGTGATGAGCTATTAAAACAAGTGTCTAAAAGATTATCAAGTTTAGCAAGAGAAAAGGATATAGTTTGCCGTCTAGGTGGAGATGAATTTATTTTATACTTAAATGATTATAAGGATAAAAACAATGTAGATATTATGGCATCTAAGATAATTGATATATTTAACAAACCATTTATTTTAAGAGATCAAGAGTATTTTATTACTGGAAGTGTGGGAATTTCTCAATATCCAATAGATGGTGAAGATGTTGAAACGCTAATCAAAAATGCTGATATGGCTATGCATAAGGCTAAGAGCCTTGGGAAAAATCAATATCATAAATGCACAAGTGATTTAAAAAGAGTGACATTTGAAAGGATATCATTAACTAACAGTCTTTATAGGGCTATTGAAGGCAATGAAATGATGATATATTATCAGCCAAAGGTCAATGGATTAACTGGTGAGATACTTGGAGTAGAGGCATTGCTTCGCTGGAATCATCCAGAGCTTGGCTTTGTTCCACCGTCTAAATTTATACCGTTGGCAGAAAAGACACGGTTGATTATTCCAATTGGTAATTGGGTTTTAAAAACAGTGTGTGAACAATCTCAAAAATGGCAAGAAAAAGGATTTAATCCAATTAAAATAGCTGTTAATTTTTCAGTTTATCAGCTTAATAATCCAAATATTATTGAATTGATAAAAGATGTTTTAGAAGAAAGCTCTATACAAGCTAAATATTTAGAAGTTGAAATCACAGAGAGTGTAGCTACAGATACTAAGGGTAATATGAAGGAAACATTGGAAGAAATAAAAAAACTGGGAATTACTTTATCAATTGATGACTTTGGAAAAGATTATTCTTCTTTAAGTCGACTTAAAGGATTGCCTATAGATAAGTTAAAGATAGATATGTCTTTTGTCCAAGGGATAGGGACTTGTTACAAAGATGAGATAATTGTAAAGTCTGTTATTTCATTAGCATCTAGTTTTGGATATGAGACCATTGCAGAAGGTGTTGAAACAAAAGAGCAAGTGGAATTTTTAAATCAGCATAATTGTGATCAATTGCAAGGATATTATTTTTACAAACCAATGCCTGCTGTCGAAATGGAAAAATTATTAACTAGGGGTTTTTCGGAAAATAAAAACAAATGAAGGTAAGCTTATATAAGCTTACCTTCATTTGTTTTAAAGTTTTCCTTGTTTATCAAATTCCAACAGATTATCATACCCGCCAATAAACTTTCCATCTATAAAAATATAAGGCACAGTATCTTGTCCGGTTTCTTCTAGCAAATTTAACATTACAAGCTAGGTCATTGGATACTTTTTTGGAAAAATTGTAAATTATAAGGATATTTGGTATAATTACAAGCAATGAAATTGTTAAGTTTCAAAGAATACTATCCTGACTGTAATAAAATCCAAATAAGAAAGAAGAATTGATATGGAAGACAATGGTTATTTTATAAAGACCTTATTTCGTAAATTTGCTTTTCCCACTGTAATAGGGTTGTTGGGATCAACTATAAGCACATTGATCAATAGTATTATGGCAGGAAATTATTTTGGGGCAAGTGGACTTGCAATTATAGGGATTTGTTCGCCATTGTTTTTCCTTTTTGGAACATTGGGGGCATTGATAAGTGCAGGTTCTGCAAATGTCGCAGCAAAATACATGAGTGACGACAATCTTGATGAGGTCAATAAATTATACAGTATTGCATTGATGTTAACAGTTGTGATAGGTGCTTTTGTATCGATTATGGGGATTGTATTTGAGAGTGAAATAGTAGATATGCTTGGGGGCAGTGCAAATCTAGGGGTACTAGGATATTATAGAAACTATATACCTTTTGGTGTTTTTACTATGTTGATTTATATTCCGATGAATTTTACTCGTATTGATGGCAAGCCAAAAGTTGGGCTTTATATGTTTATGACAATGGCAACAACTAATATGATTACAAATTACATACTTATTGCATATTTAAACAAAGGCATTGAATCTATTGCACTTGGTGCAGGTATTGGTGCATTGAGTGCTTGTGTTACTGGATTTATCTTTATAATGAAAAAGGATAGCAATATTTGTTTTAAGATGCCCAGTAGGTCTTATTTGTTGGGGAAATTACCGTCAATTTTAGTTGCAGGTAGCCCAATGTCTTTGAACAATTTATTTTCCTTTATTAAGGTTTTGCTTGTAAATGGTCTTTTGATAAGATTGAATTCAGATAAAGGATTGGCTACGATTTCGATACTTTGGACCTTGAATACTTTTGCTGTGGCTATAATGTCAGGATTTGGGCAGGCGATTGTACCTCTTGTTGCAATTTTCAATGAAGAGAGGGATAATACAAGTGTGAGACAAGTTGTCAAATTTTCACTTTCAACGGGATTGATTGTATTTTCGTTGATTTGTCTTGTTTTGGTGGCATTTTCTGAGCAAGTATTTGGGATATTTGGACTTGTCAATATAAGCCAAATTGAAAAGTCTGCTATCTTGTTTTTTGCACTTAGTTTAATGTTTGCAGTTGCCAATGTAATTATGAGTTTTTATTTTACAGGAACAAGAAAGATTTTGATTGCAAATATTATTAACTTTGGTAGGGGTATTTTATTTATAGTGCCGTTTGCATATTTATTTGCCCTTGTGCAAGGTGTTCGGGGAGTTTGGATTAGCTTTTTAGTAGCTGAGATCTGTACGACCTTATTTTCTTTAGTTTTCATGTTCGTTTCTCATAAAAAAAATGCAAAGTTGTCATTTCCACTCTTACTTGATAAGACGTCTGAGGATGATAAGCAGTATATTTCTTTTTCTGTTGAGAATAATATAAAGGAAATTGCAGATTGTGCTGCAAAGATAACAGAGTTTTGTGAGGACAATGAACTTTCAAGCAAGCAGACCATGTTGATTAGCATGTCTATTGAGGAAATGTTAACACTGATTATGAGATCCTCACTGGGTGCTGTCTACCCATCTGTTGCAGTTCGTATTTTGAATGTAGATGGGATGATAGTTTTAAGAATGAGATATATTGGTGCAAAGTTTAATCCTATAGATTATTATCATACTAATATTTCCAATGACATAGAAAAGAGTATAGATATTATTGGGATTAAGTATATTGTAAGTAC
The DNA here is from genome assembly GCA_964428475.1 of uncultured Tissierellaceae bacterium. Classification (GTDB taxonomy): domain Bacteria; phylum Bacillota; class Clostridia; order Tissierellales; family Tissierellaceae; genus JARICQ01. Next base: position 4,817 of record CAYRYO010000063.1, on the reverse strand, counting down.
TGCAAAGACAGTTGATTATAGGGAGACCTTTGGAATTAATAATCTTATTATTTCACTGTAAGAATGGCTTACTTGAAACAAAAGACAGCTCAACTCTACAGAAAAATTATATTTATATATAAGGAAGTGATAACAATGGAAAATATAAAAAGATATATTAAAGAGAGTCCAGTGAATGCGATATTTTTAGCTATAATAGTGCTTTATTTTGCTATTATGACTTTAAACGGTGGTACTAGTGATGTGATGAATTTAATAAGATTTGGTGCATTTTTTCCTCCATTTATCAAGGAGTTGAATCAGTACTATAGATATATTACATCTATATTTATGCATATAGGTGCCATGCATTTGCTTTTCAATGGATATGCACTTTATATATTTGGCACGCAGATAGAAAGGCTTATGGGTTCAAAGAAATATCTTTTATTCTTTTTATTGAGTGGTATTGGAGGGAATATAGCTACTTATTTTTTCAATTTTACTTCAGTTTCAGCAGGAGCATCTGGAAGTTTATTTGGGCTACTTGGAGCATTTTTCTATATAATTATACATCATAAGGATATGATAAGGGCAGAAGGAAGAAAGAGTATACTTAAACTTCTTGGTCTAAACTTGTTAATCACTGTATTAGTTCCCAATATAAGCATGACTGCTCATCTTGGAGGATTTGTCATAGGGTATTTGTCGTCCTTTGTTTTTATCAAATAAATTGTTAGGGGTAGGTTAGATGAATTTAGATATGAAAATTTTAAAAAAGGTTAATGAACATAGAAAATACATAAGAGAAGATTTATTTATAGAAGCTAAAGGGATTCATGGTATATCCCATGCAGAAAGGGTAATGTATTTAGCTCTTAGTATAGCGAAACTTGAAAATTATAGTGAATCAGATAGGAATATATTAATAGAAGCTTCAAAGTTTCATGATATAGGTCGCATTAACAATGGAGTGTGTCTTGTTCATGGAATGCTTAGCAATAGAAAGATTGACCAATACAAGCTTTTAGATGGATATTCTAAAGAGGATATAGCTATAATTAAATACATTATACACAATCACTGTATACATGATATGGATACTCAGAAAAACATAGATGAATTTGCTATAAAAGATAAAGAGCGAGCTGTAAGGCTTTTGATGGCATTTAAGGATTCTGATGGGCTGGATAGAGTCAGGATTAGAGATTTAGATTCAAATTATCTTAGGATTGCATCTTCTAAAAAATTGGTTGATTTAGCTGAAAGTTTACTTGTGAATGGAATTCCTTTTATTTAAGATAAATAGGGTATAACTATATCAATAAGAATATTTAGAAAGTGAGAAAAAATGAAACCCATAAAGAAAAAAATAATAAAACTTTTATCTAAGCCACATTTGAATTTAAAGAAAAATTACAAATTATATAGAAAATTGCTTAAATTTTTCAACCCACCGCTGAAAAGGGAATATAAAACCCTAGATCACAAGATAATGGTAAATGATAGAGAAATTCCGGTGCGTGCTTTTATTCCAGAAGAAGCTCAAAATCTAAAGGTTCTTATTTTTTTTCATGGGGGAGGTTGGGTTACTGGAAATATAGATAGCTATACTAATGTATGTAGAAATATGGCAGAAAGAACTGGGCATCTTGTGATATCAGTTGACTATAGGTTAGCTCCAGAGAATCCTTTTCCAGATGGACTTGAGGACTGCTATTATGTTGCAAGAGAAGTATTTAAGCATCCAGAGATTTTGGGGTGCAAATGTGACGATATTACCCTAATAGGAGATAGTGCGGGTGGGAATTTAGCGGCAGTAGTTTCTATGATGGCAAGAGATAGAGATGAATTTTACCCAAGCAAACAAATTCTTATATATCCTGCTACAAATTACGATCACTCAGAGAACTCACCATTTCCTTCTGTTCACAAAAATGGAACTGATTATATAATGACTTCAAAGAGAATACAGGATTATTTGGATCTTTATGTAAAAGATGATGAAGATAAGTTGAATCCATATGTAGCACCTATACTCTCATCTGATTTAAAGGATCAACCAGATACGCTTATAATTACAGCTCAGTACGATCCTCTTAGAGATGAAGGAGAGGCTTATGGGCATAAACTAAGGGAATTTGGCAATAATGTAGAGATACATAGAGTAAGCGATGCAATTCATGGCTTCTTTTCAACTCCTGTAAATACGGACAATGTATCACAAGCTTATGATAGGATAAACTCTTTTTTAAATGATACTAAAGGTTAGGGAGATAATATGAAATCTAAAGAAAAAGTAGAATGGAAAAGGCTTGATAATGCTTCGAAAATTTTTCCAGCAACTTCAAATAATAAGGACACTAAGGTATATAGGATATCGGCAGAACTATATGGTGGTGTAAATCCCAAGGCTCTTCAAAGGGCTTTGGATTTAACTCTTGAGAGCTTTCCCATCTATAAATCTATACTTAGGAGAGGTGTTTTTTGGTATTATTTTGAGATGAGTAATATTTCTCCGCAGCTAGAGCTTGAATCTACTAATCCCTGTGCACCTATATATATAGAAGGTAGGAAAAATCTCCTTTTCAGAGTCTCTTATTATAATAAGAGAATAAATCTTGAGATATTTCACGCACTATCTGATGGGGCAGGTGCTATATGGTTTTTAGAGACATTGATGTTTCACTATATAAAGTGTAATCATGGAGATGAACTTGGGAGTGATATACCAAATATTGAGTATGGGGCGTCTATTAGTCAAAAGATGGATGATAGCTTTGGAAAGAATTATATTCCTAATGTAGAAAATAAAGAAAAGAAGATAAAGAAAAATATAAGGGCCTATAAAATAAAAGAAAAAAAATTAGATGAAAATAAAATGAGGGTAATAGAAGGGGCTGTATCTGTAGAGGAAATCTTAAATCTCTCAAGAGAATATGGTACTAGCCTTACTGTATTTTTAACCTCACTTCTCTTATACTCCATTTATATGGATATGTCAAAGAATAAGAGGAAAAGACCCATTGTACTTTCTGTGCCTATAAATTTACGTGGCTATTACAATTCTTCTACTGCTAGGAATTTTTTTACTACTATGAATATAGGATATGACTTTTCAAATAAAGGTGCAGAATTTAAGGATATAGTAGAATATGTAGATGGTGAGTTTAAAAAAAATTTAGAGGAAGCAAGTATAGGCCTAAAGCTTGAAAAATTCATGAAACTTGAAAATAATCCCGTGGCTAGAGTTGTGCCACTTGTGTTAAAAGATATATTTATGAAAATTGCAGATAAATTGAACGATAGAAAGATAAGCTCATCAATATCAAATATTGGAAAGATAAAGATGCCTGAGGAGTTTGAAAACTATGTAAAACAATTTAGTATTTGCGTAAGTGCGAGATCTCCAAAGATTACATTTTGTTCGTATAGGGATAGACTTGTAATATCTTTTACATCTCCATATATTGAAACAGATATACAGAGGGTGTTTTTTCAATTTCTTTCAAAACGAGATATAAAGGTAGAAATAACATCAAATATGTAAAAGAGGTGGGAAGATGAAATACTGTAGTCATTGTAAAGTGTATATAAGAGGAGATAAGGAGAAATGTACACTTTGTGAAAATATATTGGATGAAAAGGTAATAGCCAAGAGCGAAGATGTATTTCCAGATATACCACCTTTTTATCAGAGTCATTTGGCACTTAAGATACTTATCTTTATTTCAATATCAGCGGTAGTGATTAGTTTTGCTATTAATATGATGTTTCCAAGCAATGTTAACTGGCCAATATTCTTGGTATTTGGAGTTCTAAGTACTTGGATAGGTCTTATAATAGTAGTTCAAAAGAGATATCATATTGCCAAAAAGATAGTATGGCAGGTAGTTATTGTATCTATTCTATCTATATTTTGGGATTTTGAAACTGGATGGAGGGGTTGGTCTATAGATTATGTAATTCCTATAGCTTCAGTTTCTGCTATGGTTATAATGTATGTAACTGCAAAGATTATGAAACTTAGCATTAGAGATTATATTACTTATATATTTATAGACGGATTATTTGGAATTATTCCGGTCTTATTTATTGTGTTTGACTTTGTAGATGTAAGATATCCATCCATTATTAGTATTGGATTTAGCATTATTTCACTTTCGGCAATATTTATATTCCAAGGAAAGGAGATAAGGACAGAGATAAACAAGAGAATGCATATATAGGATTTAAGAGCTATTATAAATTTAATATGTCGGAAGTTACAAGTAATCAAACTAAGTCTAATTAAATTGTGTTATAATGAAGTATAAATAAAAACTATTTAAAATAAGGATGGGGGGATTGTGATGAAAAGCATCAAAGCAAAATTAATTTTATACTTTTCAATATTAATCTTATTATCATCAGCTACGGTTGGAATTCTCACTATACGCAATGCAAATCGTGCTATAGTCGGTGAAGTGGAAAATGGAATTTCTGCATTAGCTAAAGAGAGTGCAAAATTTACTGAGAGTAGTATAAAGGTTGAACATCAATCTTTAAAGATTATAGCAGAGATGAAAGATATTCAAAGTATGGATTGGACCGTGCAAATGGCTATATTACATAGACATTCTATGACTACCGATTTTCTAGCCTTAGCAGTAGTATCACCTGATGGAAGTGCTCACTATTCAGATGGAACTACTGCACAGTTAGGTGAAAGAGAATATATAAAAAGGGCATTGGAAGGTGAGGCAAATGTATCAGATGTAATGCTTAGTAAAGTTACAGGAAATCTTGTTATTATGTATGCAGTTCCCATTGAAAGAGCGGGACGAGTAGTTGGAGTT
>CAYRYO010000062.1:3010-9358 GCA_964428475.1 uncultured Tissierellaceae bacterium | reverse complement strand
AGGTGATAAAGTGAAAAAAATATTATCAAAAGAAAAAATAAATATAGTAATAAAAAAGCTTTTAGAAACATTCCCAGATGCAAAAGCTGAACTCAATCATGAAAACCCATTTGAACTCTTGATAGCGACTATATTATCTGCTCAATGTACAGATGTGAGAGTAAATAAGGTTACTAAGGAGTTATTTAAAGATTTTAAAGAGCCAAGGGATTACATAAAACTATCTAAAGAAGAATTAGGCGAAAAAATAAGGACATGTGGGATGTATAATACTAAGAGTAAAAATATACTAGCTACATGCAATATGTTAATAGAAAGATATAATGGACAGGTACCAAATACTATGGAAAGATTAATTGAACTTCCAGGAGTAGGAAGAAAAACTGCTAATGTAGTGCTTTCTAATGCCTTTAATGTCCCATCTATTGCAGTAGATACTCATGTATTTAGAGTTTCTAATAGGATAGGCCTTGCCGATGCAAAAAACGTTCTTAACACAGAAAAACAACTTATGGAAAACATAGAAAAAAGCATGTGGTCAAAAGCCCATCATCTCATGATATTCCATGGTAGAAGGATTTGTAAAGCCAGAAATCCAATGTGTGATGATTGCCCGGTAAATAAAATTTGCCTTTACTATAAAGATGAAATACTTAAAAATATAGGGAGTGATTTTCTTGAAAGATGATTTAATTTTTTCACTTGATATTGGAACTAGAACCATCATAGGTTTAGTTGGAGAATATATTGATGGGGAGACTTTTAAAGTAGTAGCTTATGCAAAACGAGAGCATAAAAAAAGAAATATGTATGATGGACAAATTCATGACATAGAGGGAGTAGCTATTACTGTTAAGGAAATAGTTAATGAGTTAGAAGAGAAGTTAGAAGGTCAATTAAGCATGGTTTCTATAGCAGCCGCAGGTAGATCCCTGAGAACTCAAAAAACAAAAATAGAAAAAGAAATAGATAAAACGATTGAGATATCTAGGAGACAAGTAGAGGCTCTAGAGCTTGAAGCAGTTCAAATGTCAGAGATAGAATTAAATGAAAGAGAAGCTGGAAGAGATAAGAATTTAAAGTATTATAATATAGGCTATACAGTAAACAGCTACTATTTAGAAGATGATAAGATAGCATCATTAATTGGGCACAAAGGAAATAAAATTGGCGTTGAACTTCTTTCGACTTTTCTTCCGCAGGTAGTCATAGAGAGTCTTTATTCTGTAATATCTAAAGTAGGCCTTGAAATAGCAAGTATAACACTTGAACCAATAGCTGCAATTAATATTGCGATAAAAAGGGAATTAAGACTTTTAAATCTTGCTCTTGTGGATATAGGTGCAGGCACTTCTGATATTGCCATTACAAAAGATGGGGAGATTACTGCTTATGGAATGACTCAAATGGCAGGTGATGAGATAACTGAAAGACTTTCCAGAGAGTATTTGTTGGATTTTAAAAGCAGTGAGAAATTAAAAGTAGAATTAAGTGAAAAAGAAGAGCATGAGTTCATAGATATAGTAGGGGTTACCTATAGATTAGGTACATCTGAAATAATATCTAGGATAATAGATGTAATAGATAAGATATCAGAAGAAATCACTGGAGAAATACTTGAATATAATAATAAATCACCTGATGCGGTATTTCTAGTAGGTGGTAGCAGTCAAATGCCTATGATAAGAGAAAAGATAGCAGAAAAACTAGGCTTGCCAAAAGAAAGAGTTTCTATAAGAGATACTTCGTTTATAGAAAATATAGAAGGATTTGAATCGTTAAATGGGCCTGATATGATTACTCCTATAGGCATAGCTATGGAAGCCGTAGATAATAAATATAAGAATTTTTTAAAGGTTATATTTAAAGGTGAAGAAGTTCGTATATTCAATACTGATAATATTAAGGTATCAGATGTATTGATATTGACTGGATACAATCCTAGGAACTTAATTCCAAAATCAAAAGGAGACTTTGTTTACTTTGTAAATGGAAAAAAGAGAAAGGTGATAGGTGAACCACCTTTAAATCCCGAGATATTGATAAATGAAGAAGTAGGGAGTTTGAAAACGCAGTTGTTAGATGGTGATATAATAGATATAAGGGAATATCAAGTAGAAGATATAAAACCCCCATCATTATATGACCTAGTAGATATTGAAAAAAGTATCATATACAATAATCAGTCATTTAATTTAATTAAAGCCATTAAATTAAATGGAAATACGGTAAATAGTGATGTAATATTAAAACAGGATGACAAAATAGAGTTAGAACAGATAAAAACTGTAGAAGAATTTATAGAACATCATAAGATAAGTTATAATAAGTGTAAGTATTTTGTAAATGATTTAAAGGTAGATAAGGATTATAATTTCAAAAAAGGTGATTATTTAGAGATTATAGAAATTGAAGAAGATATCAAAGATGAAAAGATAGAAAATAGTGGAAGCAATACGATAAATCTCTTAGTAAATAATGAAGCAATAGAAATAACATATAAAAAAGACAAGTTTTTATTTGTAGATATATTTGATTATATAGATTTTGATCTTTCTAAGTTAAGGGGGAAATTAATTTTAATGGTAAATGGAAAGGATGCTGAATATTTAAAAGAATTATCGAATGGAGACAATATACAAGTTCATTGGGAATAATATGCATTTGCATATAAGTTGAATATAATGAAGAGCATATAAATAGTGAAAGGTAGGAATATGATATTGAAAGAAGCAGAAGAATTATATGATAAACAATTAGAATGTCCGGTATGCAATGAAGCTTTTAGCACGAAAAAGGTAAGAACATCTAGACTTAGACTTATGCACAGAGATGAGGATTTTCTAAATCATTATAACAAAGAAAACCCTATCAAATACAATGTATATGTGTGCCCTAACTGTGGATATGCAGCTTGCTATAATTCATTCGAAGATATAGGGGCAAATAAAATACCATTGATACTAGATAGTATTTCAAGGAGATGGCATAAGAGAAGTTTTGGAGGTGTAAGGAGTTTAGATGAATCAATAGAAACTTATAAACTGGCATTAATAAGTTATAATCTCATTGGAAAAAGCAATTTAGAATTAGGGAATATTTTGTTAAATATTGCATGGCTTTATCGTTTAAAACAAACACAAGATGAAGAACTTAGATTTATACAATTAGCTAGAAAAAGATTTATACAAGCATACAATTTAGAAAGCCTAGCTGGGACAAATATGAATGATAGTAAGCTCTCCTATTTAATTGGAGAATTATCTAGGAGATTGGATGAAAGAGATGAAGCACTCTCGTGGTTTAATATCTGTATAAGTTTACCTTCAACCAAGATGAACCCTACTATAGATAATATGGCAAGGGAGCAGTGGAGAATAACAAAGAACATAGAGGCATAAAAATATTATTTTAATGGAGGGAAAAAGATGAAATTACTAGTTAAAAATGATTACCAAAGTATGAGTGTAGAAGTGGCAAATATGATAAAAAATGAAATGAAAAAAAATCCAAATTTAGTATTGGGATTAGCTACGGGAAGTACAACTATAGGAGTATATAAAGAACTTATTAGAATGCATAAAGAAGAAAACTTGGATTTTTCAGGAGTTATTAGCTTTAATCTAGATGAATATATAGGAATAGATAGCGAAGATCCAAATAGTTATAATTATTTTATGAAGGAAAAGTTGTTTGACCATATAAATATAAAAGAGGAAAATACCTTTATTCCTCCATCAAATCCTATGCATTCAGAAGAAGCATGCAAAGAGTATGATAAACTAATAGAAGATAAAGGTGGTATAGATTTTCAAATACTTGGGATTGGAGAAAATGGACATATCGCATTTAATGAACCAGATAAGAATTTGAACCTAGGAACAAGTATAGTAAATCTTACTGAAGATACAATAAAGGTAAATTCTAGGTTTTTTGATTCAATTGAAGAAGTACCAAAGACTGCAATGTCTTTGGGAATAGGAAGTATAATGAAGGCGAAAAAAATAGTTCTATTGGCAAATGGAAAAAACAAAGCACCAATTATCAAGAAAATAATCAATGAGAAGAAAATTTCCACTGAAATACCTGCTAGCATACTTTTATTACATCGAGATATTACATTTGTATTAACAGAAGATGCAGTAAATTAGGATGCTTACTATGGTAAGATATTAATTTAATTAGAGCAAGCGAACAAATAAATAAAAGGTTAGATAGATAATCGGGATATTATATATTGTATCTCAGTATTATCTATTTTTTTATGTTATTCTAAATTACTTGTTCACTTAATAAAAAAATTATGATATATTGTTTACTTGGAGGGATGAAAGGTGAAATATAAATTGATAGCTATAGATATGGATGGAACTTTGCTAGATAGTGAAAACAATGTATCTAATAGAACAAAAGAGGCAATAATTAAGGCTAAGGAAAAAGGTGTACATGTAGTACTTTCAACTGGAAGAATATTAAAATCTGCATTATATTATTCAAAACAATTGGAGCTTAAAAACCCGATAGTAGCAAGCAATGGTGGGATAATGATAGATGAAGATGAAAATGTAATATTTAAAAATCCACTGGATAAAAGATCTATTAAAGAAATTATAAAATTGGCAGATGACGAAAATGTATATTGTCATTTATATGATGAAACTAGATTTTATTCAAGTAGAAGAGTTCAGGAAGTTCTTGATTTTTATAGTGAGGCTAATAAGTCTATGTCAATAGAATTACAACTATTTAACGACATAGATGAGATATTAAATTCAGAAAACATGAATATATATAAACTCATATTTATTGATGAAGATAGACAAAAATTACAAAGTTTCAGAGAAAAAATTTCAACATTTGAAAATATAAGTATATCTAGCTCTTGGTCAAATAATGTAGAAGCTATGGGGTTAAATGTATCTAAAGGTAATGCTCTAAAAAAATTAGCAGAAAAATTGAATATTAGGATAGAAGAGATAATGGCAATCGGGGATAGTGAAAATGATTTATCTATGTTAAATATGGCAGGTCTTAGTATTGCTATGGGGAATGGAGCACAAAATATAAAAGATAAATCTGATTATATAACAGATACAAATGACAATGATGGTGTAGCTAAGGCAATAGAAAAGTTTATATTAGAAGGTGGGAGTGATAAGTATGAGTCTTAATATCGTACTTGTAGAGCCAGAAATACCTCACAATACTGGTAGTATAGCTAGGACTTGTGCATTGACAGGAGTTAAGCTTCATCTAGTAAGACCACTTGGTTTTTCTGTTAGTGATAAATATCTAAAAAGAGCAGGCCTTGATTATTGGCATTTGGTAGATATAAATTATTATGATAGCTTCAATGAAGTGTTAGAAAAATATCCAGAGGGACATTTTTATTATGCAACAACCAAAGCTAAAAATACATATACGGAAAATACATATAAAGATAATTCATTTTTTGTATTTGGAAAAGAAACAAAAGGGCTAGCAAAAGAAATCATAGAGAAAAATAAAGATACCTGTATAAGGGTACCAATGAGAAGAGATATTGGAAGATCTCTTAATTTATCAAATTCAGCTAATATAATTATATATGAAGCTTTAAGGCAATTAGATTTTCTAAATATAGAGTGATTTTAAAATTTATGTAGAAAAATGTAGAAACTGTGATATTATTTAATTACAAAAGATTAAACAACATTATCTAGGAGGTTAGCTATGGAAATGGCGTTACCAGTAATTGGAGGTCTTGGACTGTTTTTGTACGGAATGGACATAATGGGGACAGGGCTTCAAAAAGCTGCAGGGGAACGATTGAAAAAATTAATAGAAGTTCTTACAAACAATAGAATATTGGGTGTAATAGTAGGAGCCATAGTTACTATGGTAATACAGAGTAGTTCAGGGACTACAGTTATGGTAATTGGATTTGTAAATGCGGGATTAATGTCACTGCCTCAAGCTGCAGGAGTTATTATGGGGGCGAACATAGGTACAACAGTTACAGCACAACTTATAGCATTTAAATTAACGGATTATGCTCCATTAGCTGTAGCTGCTGGTGTTGCGATATCGATGATTGCTTCTAAAAAGAAGTGGAAAAACATAGGAGAAGTGCTTATTGGATTTGGAGTATTATTTATAGGTATGGATATGATGGGAGAAGGATTAAAACCACTAGCAGGTTCTCCAGTATTCGAGTCAATGATTGTGAACTTAAAAAGCAATCCTATACTTGGAATGTTGGTAGGTCTTGGACTTACAACAGTAGTACAGAGTAGTAGTGCTTCAATAGGATTATTGCAAGCATTAGCGGGACAAGGTGCAATAGGAATTGATATAGCTTTTCCTATA
>CAYRYO010000062.1:0-2910 GCA_964428475.1 uncultured Tissierellaceae bacterium | reverse complement strand
GGGCCAATGTGGCACTAGTGAAGGTGTGATTTTCTTAGATGTAATAAGTAACCTAGAAAGAGTTTCAGACCATTCATCGAATTTAGCACTTTATGTATTAGACAACTATAAAAAAGATCAAAAATAAATATTAAAATATTTGTAAAAAGTGCTTGTATATTTTAACTTTATATATTATAATATCATTGAAATGTTAAAAAAGTATCAAAATATTACAATCTGGATGAAGAATGCGGAAGAGACCGGAAAGGCGCCGAAGGAAAAAATTATTGAGCACCCAGTTCAATAGTGAAGTTCTCAGGCAAAAGGACCGTATTTTGACAGAACTCTGGAAAGCGAAGCACCGAAGGAGAAATCTTAATTACTAAGAGAAACTCTCAGGTAAATAAACAGAGTAAATGGGTTTATTTGAACCTATTTATTCTGTTTATTTTAGTTTAGACTTGATTTGCTTTCTTTTAAAGGGTGAGTTATAAAAAGTGTAGATTATAAAAAAACATAAAATATAACTTTTATTTGATTTTTTTAGTTATATAAGTGTATAATAATAATTGAAAAGGTTATATGTGTATATATGGAAGATGAAATCCTATATATTTGAAAAAACTATCAATAAAATATTATTTATATATTAAGGAGGAAAAAACATGATTTATGATGTAGTTATCATAGGAGCTGGACCAGCTGGACTTGCAGCGGGATTATATGCTTCTAGGGCAAGACTCAATACATTGATAATCGAGAGAGAAAAAGCAGGTGGACAGATTGTTACAACAGATGAAGTAGCAAATTATCCAGGATCTATTGAAAATGCAACTGGACCATCACTAGTTAAGAGAATGGTAGACCAGGCAGAAGAATTTGGTTCAAAAAAAATATTAGATACGATACAAGAAGTAGACTTTAATGGCAAAGTCAAAATTTTAAAAGGTGAAAAAGGTGAATATAAAGCTAAATCAGTTATTATAGCTACTGGTGCAGTTCCAAGACCAATTGGTTGTCCAGGAGAAAAAGAACTTACAGGTAGAGGAGTATCTTATTGTGCTACATGTGATGCGGCTTTCTTTGAAGACCTTGAAGTGTATGTAATGGGTGGAGGAGATACAGCAGTAGAAGAGGCAATGTATTTAACTAAATTTGCTAGAAAAGTTACTATCGTTCATAGAAGAGATGAATTAAGAGCTGCTAAATCAATTCAAGAGAAAGCATTTAAAAATGATAAAATAGATTTTATTTGGGATAGTGCAATCTCTGAGGTGAAAGGCGATGGAATACTAGAATCAATAAAGATTAAAAATCTTAAGACTGGTGAAGAAAAAGAAATCTTTGCTGATGAAGATGATGGTACATTTGGAGTATTCCCATTTATAGGATATCTTCCGGCAACAAAATTATTTGATGGAATAATAGACATTGAAAATGGGTATATAAAAACAGACGAGAATATGAAAACTAATATCGAAGGTGTTTTTGCAGCAGGAGATGTTAGAGTTAAATCTTTAAGACAGGTAGTTACAGCTACGGCTGATGGTGCTATAGCATCAGTTCAAGCTGAGAAATATATAGAAAATGCTTTTGAAGATTAAGAGCAAAAAAAATAGGAGGTTGCTAAGATGATAGAATTAGATAAAAAGAATTTTGATGAAGAAGTAAAACAAGCAGAAGGTCCAGTATTAGTAGACTACTGGGGACCAACATGTGAGCCATGCAAAGCTTTAATGCCTCATATTCATGAATTGGCAGAAAAATATGGTGATAAAGTTAAATTTACATCTCTAGATATTACCAAAGCTAGAAGAGTAGCTATTGGACAAAAGGTTATGGGCTTACCTGCTATAATCATATATAAAGATGGAGAAGAAGTAGAAAGACTAGCTGAAGCAGGAGCTACAGCTACAGCAGTAGAGGAAATGGTTAAGAAGTACGCTTAGACTATTGTGATTTTAATTCTGGGCTACAAGCCCGGATTTAAGATATAGATACTTGCTAATATAAGAGGAGGTGAACTTATGCGTCTAGAATTAGGCCATGTGCTAATTAAAGATGTTCAATTTGGTAGTGATACCAAACTTGAAAACGGGGTGCTAACAGTTAACAAACAAGAATTAATTGATTTGATTAAAGAAGATGAGCACCTTCAGTCAGTAGAAGCTGACATTGCAAGACCTGGTGAAAGTGTTAGAATTACACCTGTTAAGGACGTAGTAGAGCCGAGAGTTAAGGTTGAAGGTCCAGGAGGGGTATTCCCAGGAATATTATCAAAGGTTGATGTTGTAGGTTCAGGGAAAACTAATGTTTTAAAAGGTTGTACAGTAATGACAACTGGTAAAATCGTTGGTTTCCAAGAAGGTATTGTCGATATGAAAGGACCTGGAGCAAAGTATACTCCATTTTCAGAGACAATAAACTTAGTGTTAAAATGTGAGCCAACAGAAGGCTTAAAGCAACATGATCATGAAAGAGCAGTAAGATTTGCAGGATTCAAGGCAGCTGCATACCTTGCGGAAACAGCAAAATCCTTAACGCCAGATACTGTAGAAGTATTCGAAACTGACACATTACTTGATGGAATCAAAAAGTATCCAGATCTTCCAAAGATAGGATATGTTCAAATGCTTCAAACACAAGGATTACTTCACGATACTTATGTATATGGAGTAGATGCAAAGCAAATAGTTCCAACTATAATGTATCCAACAGAAATCATGGATGGTGCAATTGTAAGTGGAAACTGTGTATCAGCTTGTGACAAGAACACAACATATCATCAAATAAATAATCCAGTTATACATGATTTACTAGCTCAGCACGGAAAGACAATTAACTTTGTAGGAGTAATCATTACAAATGAAAACGTTTACCTAGCTGATAAAGAAAGATCATCAAACTGGACAGCAAAACTTGCTGAAT
>CAYRYO010000061.1:0-9548 GCA_964428475.1 uncultured Tissierellaceae bacterium | reverse complement strand
CCTATGCAAAACTCTGAAAATATCTTATCCAGTATATCTTCATCTATGGTGTCCCCAGATATTCCCCCTAACTTTTCCCAACAACTTCTTAAATCTACTTCTATACAATCTATTGGAACATTGTATTTTATGTCGGTTATTGCCTGGGAAATATTATCTAATGCTTTTTCTAGTAAGTCCCTGTGCCTTACATTTGTAATCATTGCATCTCCTTCTATTCCAATTTCCCCGCCGTAAAACATATCCCTTATTGCATTTTCTAAGCTTTCTATGCCTACTCCTTCTGTTATAGATGTTGTAATTATCTGCCTATCTCCTACCAGGCTTTTTAAATATTCAATGTCGTATTTTGGCTTTAAATCGGTTTTATTTAATAATACTATGCTTTTTTTCTTTTTTGTAAGATGTATTATTTCATAATCTTCAGGAGTTAAATCTTTTGAAACATCAAATACTGCTATCACCAAATCTGCACTATTAATTGTTCCCTTAGCCTTATCTACTCCTATCTTTTCAACTACATCTTCTGTTATCCTAATACCAGCTGTATCTATTATTTTAAGTGGTATCCCGTCTATATTCATATACTCTTCTATTATATCACGAGTTGTACCTGGAATATCAGTAACTATTGCCCTGTTTTCCCTTAGGACTGCATTGAGTAAGGACGATTTTCCTACATTTGGCTTACCCAGTATTACTGTATTTAAGCCTTCTCTAAGAATTTTACCCTTATCTGATGTTGCTATAAGTTTTTCTATTTCACATTTTACTTTTAATCCATTTTCTTCTAGTTCTTCATATGTCACTTCTTCTATATCTTGATCTGAAAAATCTATTGAAACCTCTACATGGGCTACCATTTCAAGTAATATCTTTCTTATTTCATCTATCTTCTTTGACAGTGATCCCTCTAATTGATCTAGAGAAGCTTCAAAACCCTTGTCAGTCTTTGCCTTTATCATATCTATTACTGCTTCTGCTTGAGAGAGGTCAAGTCTACCATTTAAAAATGCCCTTTTAGTAAATTCACCTGCTTCAGCAAGTCTTGCACCTTTTTTAAGAAGTAATTCAAGAGTCTTTCTAACAGATATAATTCCACCATGACAATATACTTCAACCATATCTTCTCTTGTATATGTCCCTGGTCCTTTCATAAATGCCATAAGAACTTCATCTATAGTTTCATTTTTATCATTTACTATATGTCCGTATAATAATTTCCTATTATTAGTTTCGTCTACATCTTCAAATGATCCTTTAAATACCATCTTCCCTATTTCAATAGATCTTTTTCCACTCATTCTAACTATACCTATCCCCGATTCACCTACTGCTGTAGAAATAGCTGCTATAGTCATATTACCACCTCTTTCAATATATAATAACAAAACCCAGTAATTGAACGAACCCACTAGAATGCAATCCAAGTTTGACAAAGAAATTTAATCTTAATATCCTTCATTTTACTCAGGACGACAAATTAGATTCTTTCACAATCTTAGTATTATTCTTTGTTTTTAATGTGGTTTCGTATAACTGGGTTCTTTTTTACAATTAAGTTTATTTTTATTTCGCTTGAATAACTACCCTTCTATAAGGTTCTTGCCCTTCACTATATGTGGTAATTCCATTTGCTTTTTGAAGTGCGAAGTGTATTATTCTTCTTTCGTAAGGATTCATAGGTTCAAGTTTAACTGGTTTGTGACTGCGTTTAGATTTATCTGCCATTCTATTTGCAAGATTAATAAGGGTCTGTTCTCTTTTATCTCTATATCCTTCAGTATCAACTACTACTCTTAAGTACCCTGTCTTCCCCTTATTTACAGCTAAGCTTATTAAATACTGTATTGCATCAAGAGTATTTCCTCTTTTTCCTATTATTATACCTTTATCTGTAGAACTTATATCAGTAATATCTATAAGTAGTTTTTTCTTATCTTTTTTTATTATGTTTACTGCATTTATACCCATTGAACTTAATATCTTAGATAAAAATACATCTGCTATCTCAATTGGATCGTAAACTATATTTACTCTTACTTTTGCATCTTTTGAACCAAAACCTAAAAATCCTTTGCTAGGTTCTTCTATTACTTCTATTTCTACATCTTCTCTATTTGCACCTAATTCTATTAAAGCCTGTTCTACCGCTTCATCTATAGTTTTTGCTATCTTAACAACGGATTTCATGACTTTAATTCTCCCCCTTTGCTTTTTCTGCAAGTTTATTGGAAATTAATTGTTGTACTATTGTAAATGTATTACTTAGTACCCAATACAGAGCAAGTCCTGCTGCAAAGCCTCTTGCTGCAAAAAATATCATTATAGGCAAAAATGTATTCATCATTTTCATAGTACTTTGCTGAGCTGGATCTGTAGAAGCTGTTGCCATTGTCTTGCTTTGAAGAAATGTAGTCAAACCAGCTAAAAGTGGCAAACCCCATAAAAATGGATCTGGGTTTTCTAAGTTTGGTATCCAAAGAAATGTCTTATTTATAGTTTCATAAACTCCTGGAGTTGTAAATACAAATCTTGCTGGCTCACGCATTACTTTGAAAAAAGCTAATATAATAGGCATTTGAACTATAAGTATCAAACACCCAGAAGCCGGGTTATACTTTTCTTGCTTATATAATTCTGTCATCTTCATCTGCATTGTCTGAGGATCACTTTTATACTTGGTTTGTATTTCTTTCATTTTAGGTTGAATTTCATTCATTTTTCTTGAAGATCTACTCTGGCTTATACCAATTGGTAAAAGAATTAATTTAAATATTATAGTTGTTATTATGATAGCCATTGCATAAAATGAAAAATTCTCTGGTTCAACTCCAATGTTTGATACCATATCATAGACAAACTTTAATAGTCCTCCTAGTAAATTACCTAGAAAAGTCATATATTATAAAACCTCCTATTCATTTAAGCGGATCATATCCTCCCTCATTAAAAGGATTACATCTAGCTATTCTCTTAATAGTTAAAACCGTTCCTTTAATAAAGCCATACTTTTTATAGGCTTCTATAGAATACTGGGAACAAGTAGGATAAAATCTGCAATTTTTACCAGTTAAAATATATTTAGATATAAATTTCTGATAAAATCTTACTAATAATATAGCTATTTTAGCCACTTTTACCACTTTCTTTTTTTATTAATCTTGATATTTTCATTATATGAATCATTGCACTCTCTAATTCTATAAAAGAAATATCCACTACACTCTTTTTAGGTATAAAAATTAAATCATAATCTTTTTCAATTCTGTCAAAATTAAGTCTATAAATTTCCTTCATCTGTCTCCTAATTCTATTTCTAACTACACTGTTGCCAACTTTTTTTGTAATTGTATAACCGACTCTAGTATAACCCAAGTTATTTTTTTTCACAAAGAGTACTAGATTTCTGTTCCAATAATTTTTTCCTTTATTATAGACTTTTCTAAACTCCATATTATTTCTCAATCTATACATCTTATCCATTATTCTACTCCCAACATGCAGTTACAAAAAGACCACCTTGTGAGTGGTCTATGCAGTTAATTTTTTTCTACCTCTTTTTCTTCTTTTTCTAATTATTTCTCTACCTGCTTTAGTTCTCATTCTTTTTCTAAAACCGTGCTCTTTGCTTCTATGTCTTTTTTTCGGTTGATAAGTTCTTTTCAACAAAAACACCTCCTTCAATATATAACTTCAGAAATATATAATAATATAGAGTTTTCATAGTAAAATTATGAATACTACTAATGATTATATTTATTTAAACCTTATATGTCAAGAATTATAAATAAAACATCTAATTATAATCGATATTTTACTTTATCTACAGTTTTATAAAACTTGTGGATAAATTTATTGAATTAAAGTATTTTTTTTGTTATTATTAAATAGCATGTGGATAGTTTTTAAATATATACTAACAATAAAACTTATGCACAGTTTGTGGATAGTTTGTGTATAAGTTTTATCATTTTATGTTATAATCTATTAAGAGTAGTTATTTAGCCATCTTATATCCACAAATACATATGTTTTTATCTGTGAATAAGTTGATATCTTTATAGAAAATTTATTTATTCACAATTTATCAATATAATATACACATGTTTATAGAAATTATTTTAATGATTTTATTTATTATAATTAATATATATTTGTTGATAACTATGTTTATAACTATATATTATAGCTATTATTTTTTTTTCATCGATACAAACATCTTAAAAAAAGGAGGTCGAAAAATGTCTTCAAATTTAGACAATATTTGGATAGAAGTACTTAATTTAATTAAGGTAGAACTGACAGAAGTAAGCTTTAATACTTGGTTAAAGACAGTTGAACCTATTCACATTTCAGATGGAGAAGTAATTTTAGCAGCTCCCAACGATTTTACAAAGAATATATTAATAGGGCGCTACTTAAATCTTATAAAAAATGCATTTAAACAAGTTACTGAGGAAGATTTTGAGATTATATTTACTATGCCAGGTGAAGAAGACTACGATTTTAATGGACAAACCATCACTCAAGATACAAATGACAGCAATCAAAAGTCTCAATTAAATCCAAAATACACCTTTGATAGTTTTGTAATAGGAAGCAGCAATAGATTCGCTCACGCTGCATCACTGGCTGTAGCCGAAGCACCTGCTAAGGCATATAATCCTCTATTTATCTATGGTGGAGTTGGACTTGGAAAAACTCATTTAATGCATGCAATTGGTCATTACACATTGAGTCAAAACCCAAACTCCAAGGTCGTATATGTATCATCTGAAAAATTTACAAATGAGCTTATCAATTCAATTAGAGAGTATAGAAATGAAGAATTTAGAAATAAATATAGAAATATAGATGTACTATTAGTGGATGATATACAGTTTATTGCGGGAAAAGAAGGTACTCAAGAAGAATTCTTTCATACATTTAATGCTCTACATGAGGCAAATAAACAAATAATAATATCTAGTGATAGACCACCAAAAGATATTCCTACACTTGAAGATAGACTTAGATCGAGATTTGAATGGGGTTTAATTGCAGATATACAAGCTCCAGATTTAGAAACCAGAGTTGCCATACTTAGAAAAAAAGCTAATATCGAAAATATTATTGTTAGTGACAATGTAATGTTATATATAGCTACAAAAATTAGGTCAAATATTCGTGAACTCGAAGGTGCACTTATAAGAGTAGTCGCATATTCTTCACTTACAAATTCACAAGTAACTGAAGAACTAGCAGAAGAAGCTTTAAAGGATATCTTGTCAAATAGCAAAATCAAGGAAGTTACTGTAGATACTATTAAGCAGTCTATATCTAAAAATTTCAATATAAAGATGGATGATTTTAATTCTAAAAAGAGAACTCGAGCTATTGCATATCCAAGACAAATTGCAATGTACTTGACGCGTGAACTTACAGATTTATCTCTTCCAAAGATAGGAGATGAATTTGGAGGTAGAGATCACACTACTGTTATTCATGCCTATGATAAAATAGCTGGTGAGATAAATGATGATTTAAATTTGAAAAATAAAATAGATAATATAGTAGAAGACTTAAAAAAGTAATATACAATTTAATTTGCTTCTGTGGGTAGTTTTCTGATTTATACTTTACTTATCCACATGTTATTAAATTCAAAAACATTTACTGTTTTCTAGTTATATGTACTTATCCACATAATAACAGGCCCTACTACTATTACTACTATATATTATATATTCTTTTTATATCTTGGGAGAAAAAAGGAGGCAATTATGAAAATTAAAATAGATCAAAGAAACTTATCAAAACATATAGGTATTGCTCAAAAGGGAATATCTTCTAGGACTACTCTTCAAATACTAGATGGAATACTTTTTGAAGCTAAAAATGACAGATTAAAGTTAACAGCTACAGATCTTGAAGTTAGTATAGAAACTTATATAGATTGTGATATAGAAGTAGAAGGTTCTATAGTTATAAATTCAAAATTATTTGGAGATATAGTAAGAAAACTTCCTCATGAAGATATATATATTGATGTAGTTGACAATAATATAAATATAAAATGTCAAAATTCCGAGTTTAATATAATTGGAGGTTTAGCAAATGAATATCCAGATCTTCCAATAATACTTGAACAAGATAGCTTTGAAATAGATAGAGATTTATTTAGAAATGCAATCAGACAAACTGTATTTGCAACTATTCAAGATGAAACTAGACCAGCATTATCTGGAGTTTTATTTGAAATAGAAGATGATAATATATCTTTTGTAGCATTAGATGGATATAGACTATCTCTTAGGCAAATGCCTATAAATTCTGAAAATTATACAAAAATAATAGTACCAGGAAGAATACTAAATGAAATAAATAAAATATTAGATGAATCTGATGATATACTAAAAATAGCTATAGCACCGGGACATGTAATGTTTAATATAGGCAAGACAATAGTGTATTCAAGACTTTTAGAAGGTCAATTTCTAAATTACAAGGAAATAATAAGAAATGATCACAAGACTAGCATAAAAGTAAATAAAAGAGAACTCCAAAATAGTTTGGAAAGAGCTTCACTTTTAGCTAAGGAAGAAAAAGCAAATTTAGTTAAATTCACTATAAAACAAAATGAATTAATCATAAATTCTAATTCAGAGATTGGAAATGTAAATGAAGTGATTTCTACTGAAATAAAAGGAGAAGAAATTAGTATTGCTTTTAACTCAAGATATATACTAGAAGGTATAAAGATAATTGAAAGTGAAACCATAGAGCTTAAATTTATGGGAAGTTTAAATCCATGTATAATAAATCCAATTGATGATGAAAATTATACTTATTTGGTACTTCCAGTAAGATTAGCTCAAGATGATTTTTAAGGAGGAAAGTATGGAACAAATTAAAATAGAGACTGAATATATAAAACTCGATCAATTTCTAAAACTAACTGCTCTTGTACAGACAGGAGGTGAAGCTAAAATCCTAATAAGTAATGGTGAAGTACTTGTAAACGATGAAATATGTCTTCAAAGAGGCAAAAAACTTAGGATAGATGATATAGTAGAGATATCAGGATATGAAAAATTTCTTGTGATATAATAATATTTGCTTTAAGGAGTGTTTTTTTTGCATGTAGAAAATATTAAGCTCATAAATTATAGAAATTATGATAATTTGTATGTAGAATTAAATGGAAAAACAAATATTTTTATAGGAAAAAATGCTCAGGGAAAGACAAATTTACTAGAAGCTATATATATGTGTGCTAGGGGTAAATCTTTTAGGACTAATAGAGATAGAGAAATAATAAATTTTGATAAGACTCAGGCCTACATTGGAGCAAATATGAATGTAGGCCAATTTGACAAGCTTATAGAAATAAAGATGGAGCGAAATAAAACAAAGAGAATAAAGGTAAATAAAACAGAACTTAAAAACTATAAGGAATTGTACAGTGGATTAAATGTTGTGATATTTTCTCCAGAAGATTTAAATTTAATAAAAGGTGGTCCTCAGGAGAGAAGAACTTTTTTAAATGGAGAAATTTCTCAAGTAAAACCTATTTATCATCATAATATTAGTAGATACAATAGAGTATTGTTTCAGAGAAACAATGCACTTAAATCAGCTAAATTTAAAAAAAATATATCTAGTATTTTGGATGTATTTGATTTACAATTAATAAAGTTAGGCAGTGAAATAATTATTGAAAGAAATAAATATATAAAGGAATTATCTTGTATTAGCAATAGAATTCACAAAACAACTACTAGTGGTATGGAAAATTTAAGTTTGAAATACTCATCAAATATAGATATATATGAAGATAAAATAGAGATGGAAAAGAAATATCTAGAAAAGTTAAAGAATAATATAGCTAAGGATATTGAAACGAATTTTACAGAATTTGGTCCTCATAGAGATGATATAGAGATGTTTACAAACGATAAGGATTTAAAAACATTTGGATCTCAAGGGCAGCAGAGAACTGCCGTCTTATCTATTAAATTGTCGGAAGTAGAGCTAATAAATAGACAAGTTGGTAATTATCCTGTATTATTATTAGATGATGTTTTTTCAGAACTTGATGAAGAGAGAAGAAAATATCTTGTAAAGTCTTTTAAAGATATGCAAACTATTATAACTGTTACAGATGCGGTAGAGCTAAATGATTTAGCTGATATAGAATATAAAGTATTCCATATAGAAGATGGAAACTTGAAATAGATGGGGGAAGAGCATGATTATTCATATTGGAGAAAACAAGGTTGTATATAAAGAAGATATAATAGCAATACTTGATAAAAAGACTGCGGAAGCTTCAATCAAGACCAGAGAATTTTTATCTAATCTTATAAATAAGGGATCTATAGTTGGAAATATAGATGAATATACAAAATCATATATATTAGTTGCAAGTGGAAAAAACAATCCAAAGATATATACTTCAAATATATCTTCAAAAACATTAGTAGGTAGAAATGTTTTAAATATATAATATAGGAATGGAGGAAAGAAATGCCGAATAGTAAAAATGATACAAATGGAAATAACAGACATTATGGTGCTGAAGATATTCAAGTGCTAGAAGGTCTGGATCCAGTTAGAAAAAGACCGGGAATGTATATAGGTAGCACTGGTCCAAAGGGTTTACATCATTTAGTGTACGAAGTAGTAGATAATAGTATAGATGAGGCATTAGCTGGAATTTGTGACACCATAAGGGTCACTATTTTTAATGATAATTCTATAAAAGTATCAGATAATGGAAGTGGAATTCCAGTTGAAAAACATCCACAAACTGGGAAAAGTACAGTAGAAACAGTGCTTACTATACTACATGCTGGTGGAAAATTTAATAATGGAGCCTATAAAGTATCTGGAGGACTTCATGGAGTAGGTGTATCTGTAGTAAATGCACTTTCAGAATGGCTTGAAGTCAAAGTAAGAAGAAATAATAAAGAATATATGCAGAGGTTTGAAAGAGGAATTGCTGCAAGTGAACTCAAAGAAGTAGGAAAGAGTACTAGCACTGGTACTACTATTTACTTTAAACCAGATTCAACTATATTCGAAATAACTGAATATAATTTTGAAACCCTTAAAAATAGATTTAGAGAAATGGCCTTTTTAAATAAAGGAGTAAGGATAATTTTAAAAGATGAAAGACAAGACAAAGAAAGAGAAATTGAATTTCATTACGAAGGTGGCATAAGGTCATTTGTAGAATATATAAATAAAAATAAAGAACCTATACAAAAAAATGTAATGTATTTTGAAGGTAAAAAAGATGATGCTAGTGTAGAGCTTGCACTTCAATATACAGATGGATATTCAGAAAATATATTTACCTTTGCCAATAATATAAACACTACAGAAGGTGGTACACATCTATCTGGACTTAGAACTGCTCTTACGAGAGTAATCAATGATTATGGAAGAAAATATGGCTATATAAAAGAAAAAGATGAAAATCTGAGTGGGGAAGATGTCAGAGAAGGTCTTACGGGAATACTATCTGTAAAGCTAATGGAACCGCAATTTGAGGGTCAAAC
>CAYRYO010000060.1:0-9994 GCA_964428475.1 uncultured Tissierellaceae bacterium | reverse complement strand
GGCTTGTTATTAAATATTTTTAAAATTCCTATTGACAATTCTTAGCTGGACTCTTTTTAGTCGATTTTGGTCGATTGCTATATACACAATATAAATACCCGGTTTATTAATGTATAAACATGGCTTGCATGAAAATGAAATCAAATCTTTATTGATCAATATCTTATAATAAACTAATCCTAAAAAGTAACACTTCATATTTACTTTCATATAATAAATAGTACAACATTTAAATAAAGGTGGAGTAAATATGAATAAAAAAATAAAATGTCCCAATAAAACTATACCTTATACTATCGAAAAAGGTGATACTTTATATTTAGTGGCAAAGACATTTGGTGTTTCTCTTGATTCAATAATGGCTACTAATCCAGAAATAAATCCAGATAAATTATACCCTGGTCAAATAATTTGTGTTCCAGCGAGTTGTTCTTACGGAACTCTTGCTTATATAATTAAAAAAGGAGACACTCTTTATTCTATAAGTAGAAAATATAATTCTAATATAGATAAAATAATAGCCACTAATCCAGGGATTAATCCAGACAATTTAATGATAGGAGATATAATCTGTATACCTATCTAGCAATCAATTAAAATAATTTGGTGATTTTCAACCAAATTATTTTTTTGTACTTTTCTATTTCACCAATGACTACTTCACTGCATAAATTACTATATATGGGGGTGGTGTATTGGGATATAAAAAGATGCTGATAACTGACACTTTTGAAGATAAACTTATATTGATAAATTTGAAAAACTTCAATATCGAAAAGACTATAGATATCTGGCGGTTAATAACCAAAGACAATCTTCATGATGAATTAGAAACCAATAAACTTGGTTTATATGAATTAAATAAAACGAAATTTAATAATATCTATATTACAAACTGTAATGATAATAGCATTATGAAAATAGATATATATAGGGAAAAGATATTAGGAATATTGAAAGTAGGTAAAAACCCCACATGCATTAATAGTTTTAATGGGAAAATATATATCGGCAATAGTGATTCTAATACAATTTCAGTAATTGATGAAAAGGGGTTTTGTTTATTAGAGGATATATCAGTAGGTGAAAGACCAACAGACATCAAAATAGATGAAAAAAATGAAAGAATGTTTGTTGCAAATGGTAATTGCTATACAATTAGTATAATAAACTTAATAAATAAAGAAATAAGATCAATTACCCTTGATATGTATCCTATAAAGTTAATTTACGAAGATGATAGACTATTTGTATTGTCGTATAGAAATAAAGGGAATGAAGATTATACAAATTTATCAGAAATAGAAATAAAAAGCTCGGAAATAAAAGATAGCATAGACTTAGTAGGTATATTTACTGACTTTACAAAAATAAAAGGCAAAGAAATTTACTATCTAACAAACATAGAAGATGGAAATATATATATAATATCGATTGATAAAAACCTTGAGATACAAACAATCCAAAAAGAAATATTATACTTAGGAGGTATGCCAAATAAAATAGTATTTGATGGGAAATCTAATATCTATATATGTAATATGCTCTCGGGAGAATTAGTAGTTTTAGATGAAAAAAATCAAAAAATAACAAATAAGCTTAGAGTAGGAAAGGAACCGAATGGGCTTCTCCTGCTCTAAGAAGTTGGGCTTTCATTTATAAGAAGGGCAATGACACTTTGATATATATATTCTGTATTATTTTTCCACCTTTCACAAATAAGTTCAGCTTGTTTTTTAGTTACTACATCTAGATATAAACTAAAAAGAGTGTCTTCTTTTTCTACTAATTTTATATTAACTACATACTGAGTATTTTCCTTTTGATAAAAATCACAAATAATTTGAGTTTGAATTACATCTTGTTTTTCTTTTTCCCCAAACTGATCTTTTAATTCTTCTTTTACTCTATCTGAAATTCTATCCTTAAAATAGGATAAAGCTACTTTACCAGCTTGTAAAATACTATAAATTTCCCTTGAGTCTTTTTCTACTAATGTTATAAAGTTTGAATTTAAGAGTTCACTTAAATACTGTTGTATTAAAAAGTAGTTCATGTAGTTCTTTTCCAGTATAAACTCAGAGAGTTCATCTTTAGTAAATGGAGTAGAGGACATTTCTATAATATATAAAAGCAATAATTTATTTTGAGCAAGGTCTTCAGTATTTTCTATAAGCATTTTTACACCCCTTTTCTTAATATTTATATTATAACACAAGAAATAGAGAAGTGGAATTCCACTTCTCTATTTTA
Organism: uncultured Tissierellaceae bacterium; assembly: GCA_964428475.1. Classification (GTDB taxonomy): domain Bacteria; phylum Bacillota; class Clostridia; order Tissierellales; family Tissierellaceae; genus JARICQ01. Next base: position 7,741 of record CAYRYO010000060.1, on the reverse strand, counting down.
ATCAAATTAAACATTTATTTTCCAGATAATTGGTTTTGAGCACTTTCAACTAATTTCTTAGTCATATATCCACCTACATAGCCATTTTGTCTAGAAGTTAAGTTTCCTTTATCTGTACTGTTATAGTTTGCCATTCCTAATTCATTAGCTATTTCTAGTTTCATTTGATCTAGAGCTGCTCTTGCTTCTGGTACTACTATTCTATTATTAGTTTTAGCCATTTTTAAAAACCTCCTCTTTCCAACAGCATTATTTGCTGCTGTATTATTAATATAACCTTTAAGCAAAGAAATATCCTGGAAGTTTTTAATATATTTTATATAAAATTCCAATGATGTCTATGATATTAATTAGGGTTTATTTTATATATTTTTTAAGGTATAATTGTTTAAGACTAGAAAATAATTATACAGAGGATGATAAAAATGCTTAAGAAAAAAAATATCGTGTTAATTTTATCTTTTTTTATAATAATATTATTTACAGCTTGCGCAAAAGATATTAATGAAAAAGAATTAAAGGATAAAACCCCTAATAACAATGAAGATGAAAAAATAATAGAGGCGGAGGATGAAGTTGAAGAAAAAGTAGTAGAAGAAGTAGATTCAAAAAACAAAGTAGATCTTTCTTTAAAACCAAATGAAGTTGGTCAATCTATGGTTCTTATGTATCACAATATTGGTGAAGAGGAAGAAGAGTGGACTCGTACTCCAGAAAACATAAAGAGTGATTTAAAGAATTTATATGATAGAGGATATAGAGCAGTTAGATTACAAGATTATGTAAATAACACAATGAATGTGGAAGCAGGCAAAACTCCAGTGGTAATTACATTTGATGATGGAAATGAAAATAACTTTAGAATTATTAAAAATGAAAATGAAGAAGACATAATAGATCCAAATTCAGCTGTAGGTATACTTGAAGACTTTAAGAATGAATACCCAGATTTCAATACTACAGCTACTTTTTTTGTATTTGGAACAAATATATTTAGACAATCAGAATTCTTAAACTATAAATTAAATTATTTAATAGACAATGGATATGATATAGGGAATCATACTTTAGATCACAGAAGTATGAAAAAAGCAGATAGTAAGGAATATATTCAGGAAGCTTTAGGAGAACAAGTAGGGATAATAAATGATATATTGCCAAATTATGAAGTTAACACTTATGCCCTTTGTTATGGTGAAAGACCTAAGGATGATGAGTTTTATTCGTATCTAGAGCAAGGGACATATAATGATATAAACTATAAAAATATAGCAATATTAAATGTAGGATGGAATCCTGTAAACTCTCCTATATCAATTGATTTTAATCCTCTTTCAATTCCAAGAATTAGGGGATCACAAACAAAGGTAGATAATGTTGGGATGTACGATTGGATGAAATATTTAGATGAAAATCCTAGTAAAAGATATATATCAGATGGTGTGGAAGAAGTAATCACCATCCCTAAATCATTAGAAGACAGAGTAAATAAAGATAAATTAGCAGATAAAGAACTATATATATATGAATAATAAAATTAAAGTTAGTAATTTAAAGGCATACTTTTGAAATTTATTTGAAAAGTATGCCTTTTTAAATAATATCCTTGGTAATATTAATATTATTTTAGAATAAATTGTATTAATACAGAATAATAATTTCATATGGAGGGATAATATGAGGAATATGAATTATAAAAACAATACGACGATTAAATTATTATTACTAAGTGTGGCTTTAGTTGCAGTAGTCTATCTTTCCGTTAAGACTACTGGAAGTATCGTAGATGTATTTGCAGCAAAAAAAGAACTACCCATATATAGTGTAGAAACTGATAAAAAGAAGATAGCTATAAGTTTTGATGCTGCTTGGGGAGATGAGTATACAGCATATATACTTGATACATTGGATCAATATAATATTAAATCAACATTTTTTTTGGTAGGATTCTGGGTGGATAAATATCCTGAACATGTGAAAGAAATATTTGATAGAGGTCATGATATAGGTAATCATTCCACAACTCATCCAAATATGAGTGAATTAAGTATAGACCAAATGGAAGAAGAAATAAATAATACAGGAGATAAGATACAAAAAATAACTGGAGTTAAACCAATATTATTTAGGCCACCATTTGGAGATTACAATGATCAACTTATTAATAGTTTAAAGGAAAATGGATATTATGGAATACAGTGGGATGTGGATTCGCTTGATTGGAAAGAGTTAGGTGTGGAATCTGTGGTAGATAAGGTAACTAGAAATGTAAAAAATGGCTCAATAGTATTATTTCACAACAATGCAAAATATGTAAAAGAGTACCTTCCACTAGTACTTGAAAGACTACAAAAAGATGGATATGAAATAGTTCCAATATCAGAACTTATTTACAGAGAAAATTTTATGATGGATAACTCAGGAAGGCAGATACTAATTATTGATGAGGGATGATAATATAGTGGATAAAAGAAATATAATAACTATCGGAATAATGGAAGAGACGAAATCTAAAGTAATTTTCAACTATTTAAAAAAGATATTATTAGAAGAAGGTTATGAGATATGCTATACTAATACAAATGACAACATTGTAATACTTAGAAAAGATGAAAAAGAAATTATTGCCATTGACATAAGTATTGTAAATATTAAAGTTATAAAAAGTATTGGTTTAGAATTTAATATTTTTATTCATAATATTATAAATAAAGAAATTGATAAAAATGATTATTTAAATGATATTCTTAAAACTTGTGAATATCTTGTATTAAATTGTGATAAGAAGAAATGGAATCTACTTATAAAAGATAATGTACAATCAGTAGTAGTTACTTATGGATTTAATAATAAGGCTACAGTAACATTGTCTAGTTATTGTATAGACGATTTTGCACAAGCTAATATATGTTTTCAGAGAACAATAAATTCAATTAATGGACTAGAGATAAATCCTTTTGAGTTACATATTAAATTAAATTCTAATAGAGAAGAAGATATATATTCTGTAATTGCAACAATAATAGGAATTTCTATATTTGATTCTTCAATTGTATTAAATAAATCTACAATTACAATATAAAAACATAAAAACAATGAATATATATTCATTGTTTTTTGTTATAAAACACTATCTTCCTGAATATATTAAATATAGATTGTAGAACACAAGAATAGAGGGGGATAATAAATATGGATAATGTAAATGTAGAAACAAATATGGTCAAATTGGTTGGTAAGATTGCTAGTGAAAAGAGTTTTAGTCATGAACTATATGGAGAGAGTTTTTATAGTTTCGATCTAGAGGTTTCAAGATTAAGTGATTCTATGGATTTGTTACCTATAATGATATCTGAAAGGTTAATAGTAGAAGATGATGTAAATGTTGGTGAATATGTTATAATAGAAGGGCAACTTAGATCCTATAATCGTTATGTAAATAATAGCAACAGACTTATATTAACTATATTTGCTAAAGAATTTTATATGATAAATGAAGTAGAATTAGAAGAAAGTTTAAGAAAACCAAATGAAATATATTTAGATGGGTATATATGTAAAGATCCAATTTATAGGACTACTCCATTTGGAAGAGAAATAACAGACATACTTATGGCTGTAAATAGGGCATATAATAAATCAGATTATATACCTTGCATTGCATGGGGTAGAAATGCAAGATTTTGTGAGAAAATGGTTATAGGTGATCACATTAAACTTTGGGGAAGGATTCAGAGCAGAGAATATCAAAAGAGACTTCCGAGCGGAGAAACGGAGACGAGGATGGCATTTGAAGTATCTGTTTCCAAGTTGGAATATTTAGAAGAAGAGAATAATAGAAAAGAAATATTAGACTTAGAAGAATAAAATAAAAAAACTGGAAGGATAAGATGATTTATGGATACAAATCTTATATTTAGTGCTATAATATTAATAATACTTATAAGTTTTCAATATACACTAAATCTTATATTAAGAGAGGTAAGAGATATAAGAAAGAGAATGATAAAAAGCACAAATAACTTTGAAAAGTGAAAGGAGAGAAAGGTTTGAATCACAAGAGAAGAGAAAAAACACTGTATAGTAGAAAAGATATTGATTCTAGGGTTAAAGAATTAGGTGCAATTATAAGTGAAAGTTATAAGGGAAAAGACCTTTTAGTAATATCGCTTCTTAGAGGAAGTTTTATATTTGCAGCAGACTTAATACGAGAATTATCAATACCAGTAGAAGTGGATTTCATGACCACAGCTAGCTATGGGCATGGAGAAGTATCAACAGGGAATGTAGAAATTATTCATGATATAAGGACAAATGCTAAAGGCAGAGATGTACTTATAGTAGATGATATAATGGATTCAGGCTTTACTATCCAAAAAGTAAAAAAGAGAATAGAAGAAAAAGGGCCAAATTCAGTAGAAGTATGTGTAATGCTTGATAAACCTAGCAGAAGGAAAGTAGATTTAAATCCTGATTTTGTAGGTTTTAGCATTCCAGATGTTTTCATAGTAGGATATGGTCTTAATTACGGGGATCATTATAGGAATATACCTTATATATTTACATTTGATGACCAACCTACAGATTAATCTGTAGGTTTATTTTTGTATATAAGCTTAAAGGAGAGAAATAATGTTCAAACTAAAAGAGAGCTCTATTTTACATGCCAATGTATTTTATTTGTTTACAGGGATTTTATTAGTTTTTGTTGGATCTATAGCCCAAGGGAGAGAAATATATTCAGGGCTTTTAATTACAGAGTATATACTAATATTGCTTCCAAGTATTTTATATATAAAAGTCAAAGGTTTATCATTTAAAAAAACACTTAGATTGAATAAAATCAGCCTAAAGCAAATAATATACATATTGGGTATTTCTATATTTACTTATCCCATAGCTGTATTTTTAAATTTAATTGTAATATCAATATTGACATTATTTGGTGAGCTATCACAAAATTCTGTACCCATACCTGATAATTTAATAATGTACTTGATTTCATTGTTTGTAATATCTATTACACCAGCTATATGTGAAGAAGTAATGTTTAGAGGGGTTATGATGAATGCATATGAAAAGATATCCAAGAGAAAAGCTATAGTTTATTCAGCCATTTTATTTGGAATTTTCCATGTGAATATTCAAAATTTAGTAGGTCCAGCTTTACTTGGAATTATATTTGGAATAACTGTTTATAAAACTAACTCCATTTATGCTTCCATTATAGGGCATGGCTTAAATAATGCGATAGCAATTACCATTGGATATTTTATAAATAAAGCACAAAATACATTGATCAAAGATAATGGAATGGCGATGTCTATAGTTGAAGAACCATTTGTAAAACTTCAAATCATTATAAGTATAATTATAATAGGAACATTTGCTTTGATATCTTTTGCAGTCTTAAAGAAATTGATAAGAGATCTGCCCATGGGGGAAAATGGAGAATTAATTTCATTAGTTGATTCGAATGGAAATGAAGCAAGTGAAGAAAAGCCATATAACTTTAATATCTTTCACTATCTTCCATTATTAATCTTCATGATTTTATTTTTATATCTTAATATTAGATTCACATATATATGAGTATAAATAATTCATTCCTTCCAAATAATATAAATCAGGAGGGGTAAAAATGAAAAAGGATTCTAACAAATATAAAAAGAAGAAAATAAAGACTATAGAAGATAAATGGAAATATGAAATAGCTGAAGAACTTGGACTAACTGATAAATTAGAAAAGGTAGGCTGGGGAGGACTGACTGCTAAAGAAACTGGAAAGATCGGCGGGTTAATCAGAGTTAAAAAAAGAGAGTTAAAAGACAAAATAGAAGATTAAGTGGATAATATAAGGGGGAAATATGAGTAAATACGGTAAATTTGCAAAGGTTTATGACGATTTAATGATAGATTTTGATTATGAAGAGTGGTTTTTGTATATAATGGATATATTTAAGGAATATGATAAAAGTCCAAAAAACATATTAGAAATGGCTTGTGGAACTGGGAATCTTTCATATTATTTAGCTAAGGCTAGATATGATTTAACTTGTTTTGATCTTTCAGAAGATATGCTATCTTATGCATATGAAAAATTAAGAAAATATAAAAATGTAGACATAATGAAACAAGACATGACCCAATTTGAGTTGAATAAAAAATTTGATGCCATAATATCTATTTGTGACAGCATAAATTATATAACTAAAAAAGAAGAGCTAGAAAAGGTTTTTAAAAATGCATATAATCATTTAGAAAGTGGAGGTATTTTTATATTTGATATAAATTCGTATTACAAACTTAAATATATAATAGGTGATAATACATTTGTAGAAGACAATGAAGATGTGTTTTATGTATGGGAAAACTTCTATGATAATATTAATGATTTATGCGAATTTTATTTGACATTTTTCTTTAAAAAAGATGGAGTGAACTACGAAAGGTTTGATGAACAACATATAGAAAAGGCATATAAAGCTTCAGAAATAGTAGAACAACTGAAAGTAGCAGGTTTTAATAATATTGATTTCTACCAAGGTTTTTCTTTTGAAAAATCAAATGATAAAACACAAAGAATTAATTTTGTTGCAATAAAATAAATAATTTATAGATAGGAGTAAAGAGATGAAAGATTATTTAATTAGAGGGATGGATAAGACAGGAAATATAAGAATATTTGTAGCTAATACTACAAAGCTTGTAGAAAAAGCAAGAACTACACATAATAGTGCTCCTACGTCGACTGCCGCACTAGGAAGAACATTAACAGCTGGAACTATTATGGGAATTATGATGAAAAATCAAAAGGATAGATTGACGCTTAAGGTTTCAGGTCGAGGGCCTATTGGGAATATAATGGTTGTGGCAAATAATAGTGGAGTTATAAAAGGATACGCAGATAATCCAAGAGCAGATATCAAAAGTAGAGAAGATAGTAAATTAGATGTAAAAGGAGTGGTGGGTACAGATGGATCTATAACGGTGATTATGGATTTAGGATTGAAAGAGCCATATGTAGGGCAAAGCAAGATAGTGTCAGGTGAGATAGCAGAAGATATAGCATACTACTATGCGAATTCAGAGCAACAACCATCAGTAGTTGCATTGGGAGTACTTGTAGATAAAGACATATCAGTTAGAGCTGCAGGTGGTTATATGATTCAACTGCTTCCAGATGTACATGAAGAAGATATAGAAAAAATAGAAAATGCTATAAAAAATATAGAACCAATATCCACACTAATATACCAAGGACTATCTCCTGAAGATATAATGCAAAGAATATTAGGTGAATTTGAGATGAGGGTATTGGATAAAATAGATTTAGAATATTTATGTGACTGTTCAAGAGAAAGGATGGAGAAAGTCTTAAAGAGTATCGGTGAAAATGAGATCAAAGCAATGATTGAAGAGGATGGACAAGCGGAAGTAGTATGTCACTTCTGTAATACAAAACATCAATTTACAAAAGAAGAATTAGAAAAATTGATAGTTGACAAATAGTAAGAACTATTATATACTTAGTATTGTTGTTAGATTCGCCTGGATAGCTCAGTCGGTATAAGTAGAGAAGCAAAAGAGTGATTTTCTCTTTTGAGTGAATCACTTAGTCCGTCTAGAAAAGTCCTAAACAAGGTAGTAAAACGTTGTACTGAAGTAAATGAGAGATATATGCCTGGATAGCTCAGTCGGTAGAGCAGTAGACTGAAAATCTACGTGTCGCTGGTTCGAT
>CAYRYO010000059.1:0-10164 GCA_964428475.1 uncultured Tissierellaceae bacterium | reverse complement strand
AGGAATTTAAATGCTGGATACATGGTCAAGAGAGGCAATGAATACTTTATTAAACCAAGTATAGATTTAAATATGGAAAAAAAATATCTTAGAATAAGTGAAATAAACCTGAGAAAAGTTGTATCAGATGTAAAGGGAATACAGTATATGTATAAAAGAGAGCTAATTGAGAAAGAAAGTGAAATTAGAAAACTTAACAAAGAAAAAAAGAGAAGAGATAAGGATAGATTGGTGCACAGATTTCACAATAGACAATTCAGACCCTATAAGGTAAAGATATCATTTAATCATAATGATAAAGGTCGTATAATGAATATAGGTAATCCTGGTGAGTACAAAAATGGTGGATACTTGTTAACTAGCAATCATATATATGGAAAGATGAGTCATTATGTAGTTCCAGAAGCAGATAAAAGTGTACAAGAGATAAAGGTTCCGGATATGTCTATAGAATCATATATAGATGATATGATTCTGACTAAAAAAGTAGCCAATGATGCAGGCAATATAATTGCAAAACCAGGCAATACATTTTATGTATTGCCTGAAGATGGAGAAGAAAAACCGGTATTCTATATAGATTTATCAGGAGAATTTCATTTTGGATTTACACCTTATTTAAGAGTAATATACGGAAAATCAATACTAGATGGATTGCCGGAAAATTATAGTGATTCAAATGGAATTAGTTATTCGGATGGATTGTTTGGCTTTGCAAATAAATTTGATGAAGATGGCAAAAAACATAGCTATAAATCAAGAATTAACTTTGAAGATGCCGAAGTTGTAGGAGATGCCATAATAGATAAGCAGAGTTCTATAGATATAATACTATCAGATCCAAAGCCAACCAGCTTTAATCTATATTTAAAGCAGAGTTTGGATAGTCATAGCAAAAATTTAAATATATATGAAAATGATTTTAAAATAAGAGGAGTAAAACAATATTGGCTAAAAGAATATGTTGAAGATCATGATGCAAAGTCTAGCAATATGATATCAAAGATATATCCACTGATTGAAGGTACTGAGTTCAAGGGTAGAGTACACTTTGAAAATCTAAATGAAGATGAGCTAGGACTATTAATTTGGTCTTTGAAATTAGACCCAGCTTGCTATCAAAATATAGGACTAGCAAAGGCCAATGGATTTGGCAGAGTAGAGATAGATAATTTTAATCTTATGATAGAAGATTTAGATGAAAAATATAGTGGATTTACATTTGATTATATGAAAGAAGAAGATGAAAACAAATTTGTAAATATATACAAAGAAGAATTTTCAAAGAATTATCTAAATCGAAAAGACATAGAAGATGAAAAATCCATAAAGGAAATGATGAAGATAAAATCTACCCTAGTTAAATCAGAAGATGCCAACTACTATAGACATATGGAGATAAAAGCAGATTACAATGATGGTGGCAGAAAACAAAACGAATTTAAAAACCTAAGGGTTCTGCCAGAAATACTCAATTATGATGAAAATGTGAAATCATGAAAACTTGGGAAAAGAAAAAGATATAAAATAAGTGCTGTTGATGAAAATCAACAGCACTTATTTTATATCTTTGTTAAATCAAATATATGTGATATTTTGACATAAAAAGAAGGAGTATTGAACTTTGATGTAGAATAGTATAGATGAGGGATTTTCTAATTTAGTTCTATTAAGGTTAATGTGTAAAACACTTGTGTAATTTACATTCCATTTAATTGGTTATATTAAGTACTATAGTATCTTAACATAAAAGATACATATAATAAAGAAAATTTAAAAAAATATTTGACAAGAGTAAGTTATAATGATATTATCAAGATAATAGATTACACTAGTGTATGGGTTAAAATGAAAAAGAGGTGAAAATATGAGATTTAATGTAGAGATAAGTATTAATCAAGAAAATATACCAAAGGATAAAAACAGAATAATAATTTCCTTTCTAAAACATAACTATGAAAATCTAGATGAAAAGTATTATAAATCACTATATGAAAAGGAAAAAAATAAGATAAAATCATTTACATTTTCGCTTTATATGTCTAATTGCAAATTTACAAGGGAAGAGATAATTATTCCAGATAAGAAGATTATATTAAACTTTGCTAGCAATGATATGAAGGATGGATTGTATTTTTACAATAGTATATTGGAAAACAAGGGTAAAGCATATGGGATAAAAGGAATATCTTTAACAGTAGACAGGATAAACTTGGTTAAAGAAAAGATTATCGTTAATAATCAGGCAATATATACATCTATGTCTCCTGTAGTTGTAAGAGAACATAAGGCAGATAATAAAAAAACTTGGTATTACTCTTTGAACGATGAAAAAGGGAGACAAATATTTATAGAAAATATCAAGTACCAGTTATTAAATGAATTTGGAGAAGAAAGAAAGTTTGATATAGCTGAAATTGAGTTTGAGATTTTAAACAATAAAGAAGTAAAAGTAAAACACTATGGTATAGAAGTATTATCTAATATATGCAGATTGAAAATAAAAGGTAAGCCATATATTTTAGATTATCTATATAAAAGTGGAATTGGGAGTAGAAGGTCTCAAGGGTTTGGGATGTTAGATTTAGTTTAGGGGGTGAACTAATGGATGAAAAAATAAAAATTTGCATGGAAGACTGGATGAAAAATGCAGGGATGGTGGGATTATATAATATTCTAAATCATGCAGAAGATAATGTAATCTTTGATGGTAACTGTATGGAGTTTGATGCTGAAAGTCTAGTTGGATTTGAAGAAAAATATTTTAAGTATTTGATAGATAAATACAAGGATGTATTATCTATCAACAAAATCATATCATTCGAGGATTTTATTGTATATCATGAAGAGAATAAATTTGACCAATTTTCAAAAGAAAACCTGGAAGCGTTAAATAAATATATAGGAGATATAGCTAAAAAATATATTAAAAGTAATAGCTATAAGGCGGCCTATACTATTATGGAATCCCAAGTAGATATTTTAAATATAGAGAAGAAGTTGAAAAAGGTAAATTTAAAGAAAAAACAAGACATAAATGAAATAATACCAGAGGTTGAAATTCAATTTGATTTAATAAAAAACATTATATCTTACATGAAAACAAAAGAAGCATATAAGTATATCGGAGGGAAAAATGCTATATACACTATAATAAAAAATGGATGGAATGGGGTATGCTTTTTAAACTCTCAGACAAAACAAAAAGACATGTATATAGATTATAGGGATTACTTTGTAAAACCTGTAATTGAATATATAGATACGGACAAATCTAAATTCAAGTATAAATGTTTTACTTGTGATGGAAAAATGAAGGATTTAAAAAACGATCTTAGTTTTTTAAATGCTATAGGATTTGATGTAAGCAGGAAATCTTCTCATGTATGGGATTTTCAAAATGATGTGGGAGTATGCCCAATATGTAAGTTAATATATTCTTGTCTCCCAGCAGGCATTTCATATCTATATGATAAAGGAATATTTGTAAATGATAACTCTAGTATTGAAAATGCAGTAAATATAAACGATAAAATATATATGGAAATATATAAACAGGCTAGTGACACAAAAAGATTAACATATAAAGCATTGGTAAAATCAATACAAGAAGAATTTAATGACAAAATAAAGTATGAATTGGCAGATATACAGCTAATAAGATATGAAAATGAAGCTTATAAATTTAATCTTTTACCTAGAAACACATTGAAAGTCATTAGAGAGTCTAAAGAAGATTTAAATAAATTAATAAATTGTGGTTTTAAAGAAATAAACACTTACTTTAATGTGTATGAAATGGTAATAGATAGGTTGTTAAATAGTCAAAATCTTTTCACATTAACACAAAAGTTACTACATTACAAATTATCTCAACCTAAGGATACTTATTATTATGGATTTCATATAACTAGGATATTGAATATTAATACAAGATTTTTAAAGGAGGTAGGGTATATGAATAACTTAGAAATAGATATAGTCAAACAAGGTAATAATTCTGGATATTATTTAAGGCAGAAATATAGGTCTAGAGGTTCGGTAGATAAATTAAATGGAATATCCTATAGATTATTAAATGCTCTAAAGACAAACAATGTAAATAGTTTCATGGATACGATACTAAATTGTTATTTATATGTAAAAGAATCTATTCCCAAAATAATAGTAGATGTTTTAAAGGATGAAGAACAATTTAAAACCATTGGATATGCGTTTGTAGCAGGATTGATAGAAGGAAGGCAAGAAGATATAAAAGGGGGAAATGAGGATGAATAATTTAAAACCAAAAGGGCTAGCTTTATCTATGATATTTGAAGCTGAAAGTGCAAATTATGGAGAAAGTGTTGGAAATGTGGCTTCTCTTAAAAAAATATCAAGGGGCAAGGGTGAGCAGTACACATATATTTCTAGACAGGCAATTAGATATAATATAGCTGAACAACTGGGAGAAGATTTAGCCACTGTTAAGGCAGAAGGTAGTGGAGAAAAGAAAGTAATTCAGTTTGATAAGGACGCTACTATAGACAAGTATCCTGAAATAGATTTTTTTGGATACTTAAAAACTGAAAAGAAAACAAGTGGGAAAAAGAGATCAGCGAAGGTTAGATTGTCAAATGCAATATCTTTAGAAACATTCAAAGGGGATTTGGATTTTCTAACCAATAAAGGTCTTGCGGATAGAATAGATAGCGATATGAATATAGCACAATCAGAGATTCATAGGTCTTATTATAGATATACTCTAGTAATGGATTTAGATCAAATAGGTGTGGATGATGTATATTCTATAGAATTAGATAATGAAGAAAGGGCAAGAAGAGTCAAGAAACTTTTAGATACAATATCATTTTTATATAGGGATATTAGAGGAAGAAGGGAAGATCTAAAACCTTTATTTGCAATAGGTGGGGTTTATGATATAAAAAATCCTATATTTGAAAATGTATTAGATGTAAAGGATAATAAATTATTAATCAGTCAAATCCAAGGCGTTATGTTTGATTCCATAAAAGACAATACAAGCTGTGGACTTATTGAAGGAAAATTTGATAATGACAATGAAATAAAAGAAAGCCTTAATGCGCTTACCATGCCTGAATTCTTTAGTGAATTAAAAGGACAGGTGGATGAGTACTATGGAGAAAAATAAAAAGGCTATAAGACTTAGATTATATCAAAATATGGTGAACTATAAAAAACCTACAAGCTTTCAACTCAAGGAAACTTATCCATTACCGCCATACTCAACCATAATAGGCATGGTGCATTTTCTTTGCGACTACAAAGAATATAAGGAGATGGATATAAGTATTCAAGGGAAATACCACTCAAAGGTAAATGACCTATATACAAGGTATGAATTTAATAATGGGATGACTTATGACAAAAGCAGACATCAATTAAAAGTAGGTGACTTTGGGGTAAGTAGGGGTGTTTCTACTGTGGAATTATTGACTGATGTAGAACTATTAATTCATATAATACCCAAAGATCAAAGCTTGTTAGATGAAATAGAAAGTGCATTTCTTTTTCCTAGGGAATATCCATCCCTAGGAAGAAGGGAAGACTTAGTTAAGATTGAAGAAGTTAAGATAGTTGACATTTTTGAAGAAGAACTCAGCAGATCTCTTGTGGGAGTTGAAGAATATAGTGCATATATTCCGATTGAGTTAATAGAAAGTGAAGATATACAATCTAAAAATCAAGAAGTTGGAGTCAGTACTTCTGGCACTAGATATAAAATAAATAAAAACTATGAGTTAACCAATTATGGAACTAAAAAATCACCAAAAGTTTTTAGAGATTGGAATAAAAAAGAAGTACTATATGCTTCCAATTTAGTAGCTATAAGAAAAAGAAAAATCAAATTAGATGAAGATAAATATTTAGTATTTAATGCTTAATATGGAGGTTAGATTTATGAAGCAATACTTGGCCAAATCAAACCCTAAAGAAACCATACAAGTTCATACAGACAATCTATTGAATAATTATAATACTCTTAAAAAAATATATCCCAATCTAAATATAGATTGGGATATATTGGAAAAGTCTTGTTTATATCATGATTTAGGAAAGATAAATAAGAAATTCCAAGACAAGATTAACAATATTAGGAGACATAATGATGAGATACCACACGGTATATTAAGCCTATTATTTATAGATTTTGAAGAACTAGAAGATGAGGGGTATAGTGAAGATGATATAAAAGTATTATTTCATTCAATAGGATATCATCATGAAAGAGATTTAAAATATACAACTATTGAGTTAGAAAGAGAAATAGAACTTATAGAAAAGGAATCAAAAGATTTCAAGTATGACAGAATAGATAATATATTTGTGAATGATTATATAGAAGAACAGTTTTTTATTAAGAATAAAAGAATTTATGGAAAAAATAATGAAAAGTTGTTTTTCAAGTATGTCTTAACTAAAGGTTTACTTAACCGTTTGGATTATGCAGCTAGTGGATATATTGATGTAGAAAAAGAAAACAACTTTCTTCTAAATGATTTAGAGAATAATTTATTAAAGAGTTTTAAAAAGGAATCCTCCGATTCTGAGCCAGAGTGGAATGATCTGCAAAAATGCATGATGGAAAATAGAGATAAAAATCTTGTAGTAACAGCACAGACTGGGATGGGTAAAACTGAAGCTGGACTTTTGTGGATAGGAGATAATAAAGGTTTTTTTACTCTTCCTCTTAAGACAGCCATAAATGCCATATATAAAAGAATAGTCGAAAAGGTAGTTGTTAAAGATTATGAAGACAAAGTAGGGCTTCTTCATTCAGATATTAAAAGAGAATACCTAATTAATAAAGACGAGATAGACTTTGATGAATACTATAATAAGACAAGACAGTTATCATTACCTTTGACTATATGTACGATAGATCAGATATTTGATTTTGTATATAGATATAGGGGTTTTGAGTCGAAGTTTGCTACACTTTCATATTCAAAGGTAGTAGTAGATGAAGTGCAAATGTATTCTCCTGATTTATTAGCATATTTAATAGTAGGCTTGTACTATATAGATAAAATAGGGGGAAAATTTGCTGTACTCACAGCGACCCTGCCCCAAATATTTGTAGAATTATTGGGAAAAGAGAATGTAAAGTTTGAGAAATTAAAGCCTTTTACTAATGATAAAATAAGACATAGCTTGAAAGTAAAACATGAAAAATTAAATACTGATTTTATAAAAGAAAAATATGAGGGTAATAAGGTGCTAGTAATATGTAATACAGTGAAAGAAGCACAAAGGGTTTATAAAGAATTGCATAATGATGAAGACTTTACGGATAATGTTAATTTATTTCACAGTGGATTTATAAGAAGGGATAGAAAAAACAAAGAAGATAATATATTAAAATTTGGAAATAAATATAACACTTGTAAGGGAGTATGGATAACTACTCAAGTAGTAGAAGCATCTTTAGATATAGACTTTGATGTTTTAATCACTGAATTATCTGATCTAAATGGATTATTTCAAAGGATGGGGAGATGTTATAGGGATAGGGATTGGGAAGATGAAGGTTATAATTGTTATGTGTTTGATGGAGGAGAAAGGAAGACAACAGGAATTGGAAATGTTATAGATGCAGATATATTTGAATTCTCCAAAAAAACCTTAAAAGATGAAAAGATAGATGGAGTAGTTAAGGAAGAACAAAAAATCAGATTAGTAAATGATGTTTACACATTGGAAAAACTCAAAGGAACAAAATATTATGAAGAACTAGTAAAAGCCATAAATTATGTTAAGTTAATAGAATCATATGAAAAATCACATGATGAAATTAAAAGGATATTTAGAAACATTGAATCAAAAAAAGTTATCCCTAAATCCATATATGATGGGAATAAGGACACGATAAACTCTTACATCAAGACTATAAATACTAAGTATGAAGATAATATGACCAAAGAAGATAGAAAAGAATTAAAGATGAAAAAGGCCCAGGCGAGAATTGATATAGAAGATTTAACTTTAAATATACCGCTATATAGAGCAGATAAGTTGTTGTTAAGTGGATTAGAAATTAGCAAGTATGAAACTGTAGAAATATTCGAATGTAGGTATAGTGAGAAGACTGGAATAGAGTATATAAAAAAGGATGATTTAGAAGAAAAAGAAAAGTTTGTTGAAGATAAATTCTTTTGAACGAAAAGGTGAAGATATGGTTAAAATAACAGGGGTAATGGTTTACTATTATTTTATATGCAAGAGGAAACTTTGGTACTTTAAAAACGATGTAAACATGGAGCATAATAGTGAACTTGTAGGAATGGGGAAATTGATAGACGAAAATTCTTATGGAAGAGAAAAACGATCAATCTTAATAGATGAAATGATAAATATTGATTTCTTGAAGGATTGGAAGGTTATACATGAAGTCAAGAAATCCAGGAAATTGGATGAAGCAGGAAAATGGCAATTGAAATATTATATATGGGTACTTAGAAATAAGGGTGTAGATATAGAGAAGGGTATTCTTGACTATCCTAAGATAAAAAGAAGAGAAGAAATATATTTAACGGAATTAGAGGAAGTAGAATTGATGGAGGTACTAGAAAAGATAAAAGATATAATTAAGATGGACTTGCCTCCACCAACTATAAATAAGTCATTCTGTAAAAAATGCGCATATTATGAGTTGTGTTATATTTAGGGGGTGAGGTATTGGGTGAAACTTTCTATATATTAAAAGATGGAGATTTAAAAAGAAAAGACAACAATATAGTGGTTACAAGTTTTGAAGGTGCTATGAAGAATTTGAAGGCAGAGGTAACAGATGAAATTTATTTATTTGGAGAAACTAGTCTAAATACTAAACTATTAAACTTTGTTTCTCAAAAAGGGATTATTATTCATGTATTTAATTATTATGGGTTTTATAGTGGAAGTTTCTGTCCTAGACAATCAAATATAAGCGGATATTTATTGGTCAAACAAGTAAAAGCATATGATGATATTGAAGGAAGGCTAGTAATAGCTAAAGAAATATTAAAAGCAGCTTCTTATAATATTTATAGAAATCTGAGATATTACAATGGAAGAGGAATTGATTTAGATATACCTATGAAAAGTATTAGTAGCTTGACAGATAAGTTTGAAAAGGCTAATTCTATAAATGAAATAATGGGTATAGAAGGAAATATAAGAAAAATCTATTACTCGACATGGAATGATATTGTAAAACAGGATATTAAATTTGAAAAAAGAGTGAGAAGACCTCCAGATAATATGATCAATACATTGATTTCATTTATTAATAGTTTGATTTATACTACTACATTAAGTGAGATATATAAAACACAGTTAAACCCTACTATAAGTTTTCTTCATGAGCCAGGGACGAAAAGATTTTCTTTGTCGCTAGATATTGCAGAAATATTCAAGCCTCTAATTGGGGACCGAATGATATTTTCTATGCTAAATAAGAATCAGATAACAGAAGAAGACTTTGAAAGGGAATCAAACTTTCTATATTTAAAAGAAGCAGGTAAAAAAAAGATATTAGTAGAATACGATAAGAGATTAGCAAGTACAATAGGTCATAAGGATCTAAATAGGGATGTTTCCTATAGATATCTTATAAGATTGGAATGCTATAAATTAATTAAACACATTATTGGAGAAAAAGAATATAAAGGATTTAAGATTTGGTGGTGATAGACTATGTATGTTATAATTGTATATGATATATTATCAGATGAAAAAGGAGCCTATGTATCTAGAAATATTTTCAAGACATGCAAAAAATATTTAACACATATACAAAAATCTGTATTTGAAGGCAATTTGACTGAATTGAACTATATGAAGTTAAAAGTAGAGTTAGATAGGTATATCAGAAAAGATAAAGACTCTTTATTGGTTTTTAAAAGCAGAAATGAAAGATGGCTAGAAAAGGAATATTGGGGATTAGTAGATGATAAAACTTCTAATTTTTTTTAGAATTTACATTGTCTATCTGTGATAATGTAAAAAATAGTGGACATTGACAATTGTGTATATAGCAAGTATTAACTTGAGGTATTAAATGAAATAAGGATTTAAGTGTACAATAATATAATTTAAAATCGTTGATAGACATAAGCATATGCGGGAATTCAGTGGAGTCAATGGCTATACGTAGACGGG
>CAYRYO010000058.1:0-10284 GCA_964428475.1 uncultured Tissierellaceae bacterium | reverse complement strand
GCAGAGGGATTTATGGTATTTGAATGGTGGAAACCATTAGTAACTATAGTAATACCAATAGCCTTACTTATTATATTTGTAACCGGAATATTTTAATAAAACAAGAAGTGACGCTATAAATAAGGCGTCACTTTTTATGTGCAGTTTTTAAATAAACCCTTCTATTTTAAAATTAAAGATGATATACTATATTTAGTGACTCGAAACAATGAAGAGGTGGTAGAAGATGGAGAAAACAAACAAAAAAGAAATGATATTGGATGGTAGCATGTATAGAACGATATTGATTCTTTCTTTTCCAATAATGATAAACAATTTAATACAGACAATATATAATCTAGTAGATGGTATATGGGTGAGCAAGATATCTTCAGTACACTTTGCTGCAACAGCATTTGTATTTCCAGTGAATTTTTTCTTTATATCTTTTGGTATGGGTTTATCTATAGCGGGTACATCCATATTATCTCAACTTATTGGAGGAGATAATATGGATGAGGCAAAAGGATATGCTTCACAATTAATCTCCATTACACTTATTTCATCTGTAGTATTTGCGATTATCGGATATATACTCAGTCCGACTATCATAGGTTTAATGGGTGGGACAGGTGATTTTGCAGAGTATGCAAATACCTATCTTAGAATAATATTTTTTGAGATACCCTTTATGTTCTTGTTTTTTAATATTAACGCCATAATGAGTGCACAAGGTGATACAATAACTCCTATGTTACTTAGTGGTGGATCAGCCATTATAAATGTAATATTAGACCCTATATTTATATTTACATTTGATTGGGGTATAGCAGGAGCAGCTTGGGCAACAGTACTGTCTAGAGGAGTGCTTGCCTTTGCAGGTATATGGATAATATTTGGTAATAAAAATAAAATCAAACCAAGCTTTAAAAATTTTGCATTTGACAAAGAAAAGATCAAGAAAATAGTTATCGTAGCACTTCCTATAAGCCTTGGTCAAACAGGGGCATCGCTTGGCTTTATAGTTTTAAATGGATTTATAGCATCCTATGGTACAGCAACCCTTGCAGCTTTTGCTATGGTAAATAGGATTACTTCCCTTATAATGCAACCGGCAATGGGGATGGGTGCAGCAATTACAGCAATAGTTGGTCAAAATATAGGGGCAGATCAAGTTGGAAGAGCTAAGGAAGCCTTTCAAAAATCCTTTAAACTTTCAATGATAATAGGTGTAATTGGATGTATATTTTTATTAATATTCGATAATGAAATATTAAATTTCTTTATGCAATCTGATGATGATCCTTCAGTTATTCAACTTGGAATAACATATTTGGGATATATATCATTATCTATGCCACTAATGGGAATGTTTAGTGTATTTAAAGGTCTGTTTCAGGGATCAGGACATACAAGATATTCTATGGCAATGGAAATAGGAAGACTTTGGTTTGTAAGGATACCGATGATTTTAATCTTTAAACAGTTTACAGATTTAGGATCAACTGGAATATGGTTTTCTATGAGTTTTAGCAATGCAATAATCTGTGTATATGGATATATAATATATAGGAAAAATACATGGCAGGAGAAGGTAGTTAGCAGTAAAAATACAATAGAGGTAATGGAGTAGAGCCTGAATTTTAGGCTCTTTTCTATTTATTAGCTCTCAACTATGATATAATATATAAGAGTAAAGATAAGGAGAATGAAAATATGAATTTAATATCTATGGAAAATATCTATAAGTCCTTTAGTGAAAAGCCTTTAATAGAAAATATAAGTCTAGGTATAGATGATAAAGATAAAATAGGGCTTATAGGGGTTAATGGAACAGGAAAGACAAGCTTGCTAAAAATAATTGCGGGATTAATAGAGCCTGATGATGGAAAGATAACAAAGAAAAATAATATAAATATAGAATACTTACCTCAAGATATAGACTTTCAAGGAGATTTGACCGTTATAGAACAAGTATTTAAAGGAAATTCAGACAATATAAAATTAGTTAGAAGATATAGACAAGCACTAAATAAAGAAGATATAGACAATGAACAAATAATGAAATTAACAGAGGAAATGGATAGAAAAGATGCCTGGGCTTTAGAAAGTGAAGCTAAAGCTATACTTACAAAGCTTGGAATATATAATTTCAAAGAAAAAATTGGGAAATTATCTGGAGGACAAAAAAAGAGAATAGCACTTGCACAGGCATTAATAAATCCGTCAGATTTATTAATACTAGATGAGCCTACCAATCACTTAGATAATACCACTATAGAGTGGTTAGAAGAATATCTAAAGATAAGAAAAGGTGCATTAATTATGATTACTCATGATAGATATTTCTTAGATAAAATATCAAATCAAATAATTGAAATTGAAAGAGGAAATATACATATATATGAAGGAAATTATAATTACTATCTAGAAAAAAAGGCTGAAAGGCAAGAAAGAGAAGCAGGAACTGAAAGAAAAACAAAATCCATATTAAGAAAAGAATTAGCGTGGATGAAACAAGGAGCTAAAGCAAGGAGTACCAAACAGAAGGCTAGAATAGATAGATTTAATGAATTAAGCAGTAGAGAATTCAATCATGGTAAAGATGAATTGGATATATCAGTAGCTGGAACAAGACTTGGGAAAAAAATAATAGAAGTTATAGAAATAGAAAAAAGCTTTAAAGACAAGAAAATAATAGATAATTTTAGCTTTACTCTTTTAAGAGATGATAGAATAGGAATACTAGGAGATAATGGAAGTGGAAAATCAACATTGTTAAATATTATTGCAGGTAAAATAGAGCCAGATAAAGGCTTTATAGATATTGGAAAAACTGTAAATATAGGATATTTTACTCAGGCAACAGAAGAAATGAACGATGAAACTCGGGCAATTGAATATATAAGAGAATATAGAGAATTTATAGAGACAAAAGACGGGGAAAAAATATCGGCATCACAAATGATGGAAAGGTTTTTATTTCCACCAAGTGAGCAGTGGACACCAATTGGAAAATTATCAGGTGGAGAAAAAAGAAGACTCTATCTTTTAAAGGTTCTTATGAATGCACCAAACATACTGGTACTTGATGAACCAACCAATGATCTAGATATAGATACTCTCACAATATTAGAAGACTATATAGATGAATTTAAAGGTGCAGTAATAGTGGTATCTCATGATAGATATCTCCTAAATAGAGTAGTTGATAGGGTGTTTGTATTTGAAGGTGATGGTAAGATAGATGAGTATACAGGAAATTATGATTATTTTAAGGAACAAAAATTCATAGAAATTGATCTAAAGCAAGAAAAACAAAATAAAATAAAAGACAGTAAAAATCAAAAAAGTCAAAGAAATAAAAATCAAAGTTTTAAATTTTCATATAATGAGCAAAGAGAATGGGAAATGATAGATGAAGAAATAGAAGAGCTTGAAAAAATCATAGGGAATATAGAAAATAAAACATTAGAGTATGCAGCAGACTATGAAAAACTTCAAGAATTAATAGAAGAAAAGTCAAAAATAGAATTGCAATTGGAAAATAAAATGGAGAGATGGCTCTATCTAAGTGAATTAGATGAGAAAATAAAAAATGAAAATAAATAGAAGAGAAAGGATGTTTATATGAGTAAATCATTGGTATTAGCAGAAAAGCCTTCTGTAGGTAGAGATATAGCCAGGGTTTTAAATTGCAGGAAAAAAGGGAATGGATATATTGAGGGAGACAAATATATAGTGACATGGGGCCTGGGGCATTTAGTTACTCTTGCAGAGCCAGATGCATATGGTGAAAAATATAAAACTTGGAGTATGGAAGACCTTCCCATACTTCCTAAAGAGATGAAGCTTGAGATAATAAAAAACACTTCAAAACAATATAATTCAGTAAAAAGTCAGATGCATAGAAAAGATGTAAATGAAATAATAATAGCAACAGATGCGGGAAGAGAAGGAGAGCTTGTAGCAAGGTGGATAATAGACAAGGCAAAAGTAAAAAAGAGAATAAAAAGACTTTGGATTTCTTCAGTTACAGATAAAGCTATAAGAGAAGGATTCAATAAATTAAAAGACGGAAAAGAATACGAAAATCTATATCATGCAGCAGTAGCCAGATCAGAGGCAGACTGGGTAGTAGGTATCAATGGAACTCGTGCATTAACTGTAAAATACAATGCGCAACTTTCTCTAGGTAGAGTTCAGACCCCCACCATAGCTATGATAGCGGAAAGAGAAGATGAAATAAGAAGATTCAAAGCAGTTGATTACTACGGAATAATAGCAGATACAAAGGATTTAAAGTTTACTTGGCAAGATAAGCATTCAAATAGCAGTAGAAGCTTTAATTATGATAAAGTAGAAAAAGTTATAAACTCCATTAAAGGAAAAGATTTGGAAGTTACAGCAATAGATAAAAAAGCTAAAAAATCATATCCATCTGGATTGTACGATTTAACAGAGCTTCAAAGAGATGCAAATAGAATATTTGGATTTTCAGCAAAAGAAACCCTTGGGGTAATGCAAAGATTATATGAAAATCACAAAATATTAACATATCCTAGGACAGATTCAAAGTATATATCAGATGATATAGTGCCAACTTTAAAGGACAGAGTAAAAGCAGCAACAGTTTTCGATTATTCAAAGATTGGATCAAAAATAACATCTAAAGTAATAAAGGCAAACAAGTCATTTGTAGACAACGGCAAGGTATCAGATCATCATGCTATTATACCTACAGAGGAAAGGGTAGTATATTCAAATTTAAATGAAAATGAAAAGAAGATATACGACTTAGTAATTAAGAGATTTCTGTCAGTTTTAATGCCTCCTTATGAATATGAACAGACAACTATAAGTGGAAAGATAAGCGGAGAAACTTTTACCGCTAAAGGTAAAAGGGTCTTAAGCCTAGGATGGAAAGAAATTTATGCAAGAGATCATTATGAAGAAGAAAGTGACGAAGAAGAAGACCAAAATCTTCCTAAGATAAATAAAGGTGAAAAATTAAAAATAATAAGGGTAAGAGAAACTCAAGGTCAGACTAAACCACCAGCATTATTTAATGAAGGAACTCTATTACAAGCTATGGAGAATCCAGTAAAATACATGAGTGAAGAAGACAAGAGTTTGAAAAAAATAATGGGAGAAACGGGTGGAATAGGAACTGTAGCTACACGAGCAGATATTATAGAAAAATTATTCAATAGCTTTTTAATGGAAAAACGAGGGAAAGATATATCTGTAACATCAAAAGGAAAACAACTATTAGAGATAGTACCAGAAGAATTAAAATCTCCTACATTAACAGCAGAATGGGAACAAAAACTAGAAAAGATAGCAAAAGGGCAGTTAAGCAAAGATAAATTTATAAACGAGATGAAGGACTATTCAAAAGAAGTAGTAAATGAAATAAAGAATAGTGAAAAGACATTTAGACATGATAATTTAACAAGAAACAAGTGCCCGGAATGCGGAAAGTTTATGTTAGAAGTTAAAGGTAAAAAAGGTAAAATGCATATCTGTCAAGATAGGGAATGTGGATATAGAAAATCCATATCAATGATATCGAATGCAAGATGTCCAAAATGTAAAAAGAAAATGGAAATCAAAGGTGATGGGGAAGATAAAACATTTTTCTGTAAATGTGGATATAGAGAAAAATTAAGTGCATTTAACAAGAGAAAGGCTAAAGAAAAAGATAAGATGAGCAAAAAAGATGTAAATCAGTATTTAAAAAAACAAAGTAAGGGAGCAGAAGAACCATTAAACACGGAATTAGCAGATGCATTATCTAAATTTAAATTTTAAAAATTTTTTAGATAAATTCTGTAGCTTGTGGTAAAATATAGTTAAGAAAACTAAGTAGAGGAAGTGGAAAATGATAGAATTAGGAAGAGTACAAAAATTAAAGATTAGGAGATTTGCTTCTGTAGGAGCATTTTTAAATGAAGATAATTCTAATGATGAAGATATATTATTGCCTAAATCTCAAGTCCCAGAGGGAGCAAAGGTTGGGGATGAGATAGAAGCTATGATATACAGGGATTCAAAGGATAGAGTTATAGCTACTACAAATAAATCTAAATTACAAGTAGGAGAGATGGGACATTTAATGGTAGTTAGCCAGACCAAAATCGGGTCATTTTTAGATTGGGGGCTAGAAAAGGATTTATTCCTTCCATTCGCTGAGACGGTAGGTGCAGTAGAAAAAGGGAAGTCATATTTAGTTGGAGTATATCTAGATAAATCGGATAGGTTATGTGCGACTATGAAAGTACGAGATTTGCTAAGGACTGATTCTCCTTATAAGATAGATGACAAGGTAGAAGGCACTATCTACAGCATAAACAGAGATATAGGGGCTTTCATTGCGGTAGATGATAAGTACGATGGATTGATACCTATGAAAGAATTCATTGGAGTATATGAAGTAGGGGATCAAGTTGAGGTAAGAGTCACAAATATAAAAGAAGACGGAAAATTGGACTTAAGTCTTAAAGACAAAGGCTATGTTCAAATGGACAAAGACGGAGAGAAAATATTAGACAGGTTAAAAGCAAAGGGTGGATTTTTAGAATTAAATGACAATAGTTCTCCTGATAAGATAAAAAAGGAATTAAATATGAGTAAATCGGGATTTAAAAGAGCAGTAGGTAGACTTTTAAAGGGAGAAATAATAGAATTTCATGAAGATGGTATAAAAATAAAAGAATAACTAAAAACTTAGGAGATGTTAAAATGATTAATTCAATTACAGTAAATTTAGATACATTAGAGATGATGCTATTTTTCTGGCAATCAGTTGCGGAAAGACAAAAGGTTGCAGATGCATTTATGTGGGAAGTAGCAGAAAAAGAAGATATGAAGTACCTATATGATGATGATTTTTCAAAGGACTCAATAAGAAAAGTACTTTCAGCAATATCTAATAGAGAACTATTAAACAATCCAACTAAAGCGGAGAGTAGATTTTGGAATTACAATATGTGGATGTTAGAAGATCTAGAGAATATGAACAATATGGTAAGTCCTGTTAAGAAATTAAATCTTGACGATTTAAGAGAAAAACTAAAAGACAATAATACGGATTACGATAAAGTAGAAGTTGTATTTATACCAGGTCATTTAGAAGAATGCTATATTGATAAAAACAAAGTAGTAATTAACTTCTTTAAACTTATGGTAGATTTTATGGACCCAACAAAAGTAAATATAGATGGCAAACCACTCAAAGAATATGTAGAAGAGAAGATAACTGAGGCTTTAA
Organism: uncultured Tissierellaceae bacterium; assembly: GCA_964428475.1. Taxonomy (GTDB): domain Bacteria; phylum Bacillota; class Clostridia; order Tissierellales; family Tissierellaceae; genus JARICQ01. The sequence goes on along the minus strand of CAYRYO010000058.1, from coordinate 3,032 downwards.
AATAATATGTTGAGGTGATTATATGATAAGTACAACAACACCAACCATTGAAGGAAGAAACATCAGAGAATATAAAGGCATAGTTTTTGGAGAAGTAATATCAGGAGTAAACTTTGTTAAGGATTTTGCAGCAGGACTTACAGATTTTTTCGGAGGAAGATCTAAATCTTATGAAGGCGAATTAATACAAGCTAGAGAAAGTGCTATAGCTGAAATGGAAGAGAGAGCAAGAAATATAGGAGCTAATGCAGTAGTAGGAGTAGATATAGACTACGAAGTGCTTGGACAAAGTGGAAATATGCTAATGGTAACGGCATCAGGGACAGCAGTAGTAATATAATAAAAATCTAAGAAATTAATCCAAGAAAATATAAAATATTAAATTGTCATCCTGGGTGAAAGGAAGGACCTTAACAGAAGATTCTTCGACACGTTCAGAATGGCATTTTTTATAATTAAAACCTTAGATAAGTTAAGACATAGGGGAATAATTCTTCTGTGTCTTAGAACAACAATATATAAAACTATAGGAGGAAAGTATGGAAATAAAAATAGGCGATATAATAGAAGGTCAAATAATAGATTTTACACATGAGGGAAATGGAGTTGTGAAAATAGATGATTTTATCTATTTTGTATCAGGAGGCTTGGTAGGAGACAAAGTAAAAGCGAAAATAGATAAAATAAAGAAAAATTTTGCTATAGGAACTGTAATAGAAATATTGGAACCTTCAAAAGATAGAGTAAAACTAGATATTAAAATAGAAGAATCTTTAGGCGGAATCCCTTTAATCAATTATAAATATGAAAATCAGCTTGAATGGAAAAGAGAAAAGGTAAAAAAGGATCTAAAAAAGTTTTCTGGAATAAATGATTTAGAAATAAATAAGGTGATAGGAATGGAAACACCGTATAGATATAGAAATCATGTTCAAATACCAGTAGCTAGCAAGAATGGTAAAACTATAATAGGATTTTATGAATCAGGTACAAATGATATAGTTCCGATGAGAGAAACTATACTTCAAAGTGAAACAGGAAACAAGGTATTATCTATTGTGAAACAGTGGATAGATAGATACAATATAAAAGCTTATGACAAGAAAAAAGGGAAAGGCACGCTTAGACATATTTGTATAAGAACAAATTACAAAGATGAGGCTATGCTTATATTGGTAACAGGAGAAGAGATGATTCCTAAGAAGGATGAATTGTTAAAGCTAATTAGGAACAATACAAATCAAATAAAAAGCATATATCAAAATGTAAATAAGATGAAATCACCAGTGGTTTATGGAAATAAATATAAACTCTTATTTGGGGCAGAAAAACTAATTGACAATATAGGAAAATATAAATTTTCCATATCTCCAAATTCGTTTTTTCAAACAAATAGAACGCAAGCAGAAGAATTATATAATAAAGCAGTTGAATATTTAGATTTAAAAGAAAAAGATATAGTGTATGATCTATACTCTGGAACTGGTACAATTTCAATATATATCGCAGATAAAGTAGAAAGAGTATATGGAATAGAGCTAGTAAAAGCAGCAATAGAAGATGCAAAAGAAAATGCAGCTCTCAATATGGCAGGAAATGTAGAATTTGTACTTGGAAAATCTGAAGAAATCTTACCAAAACTATCAGAACTTAAAAAACCAAATAAAATAATCTTGGACCCACCTAGAAAAGGCTGTGAAAAGGAATTACTAGAAACAATAATAGAAATTAGCCCTGAAAGAATAGTATATGTTTCATGCAATTCAAGCACAATGGCAAGAGATATAAAATATCTAATAGAAGGTGGATACAAAGCAGAACAAGTACAACCAATAGATATGTTCCCACACGCAATGGATGTTGAAGCCGTAACACTGCTTACGAAGGAAATATAAAATGACAGAAATAAAACATAAAATATGTCCATATCACAGGGAATGTGGTGGATGCCAATATCAACATATTCCCTATGAAGAAGAAAAAAAGCTAAAGCAAGATATGGTCGAAAAACTATTAAGTAAATTTGGCAAAGTAAATCAGATAATTGGAATGGAAAATCCAACGAATTACAGAAACAAAGTACATTCAACATTTGCATATGGAAAGAAAAACAATGTAATAGCAGGATTTTATAGAGCTAATACTCATAAGGTAATAGATATAGATAGATGCATGATTCAAGATGAAAAAGCAGATGAAATAATTGCTACAATCAAAGGCCTTATGAAATCCTTTAAAATGAAGCCTTATGATGAAGATACACGAGAAGGATTTCTTAGACATGTATTGATTAAAAGAGGATTTGCTACTGGGGAAATAATGGTGGTATTAGTAGTATCTACAAATATATTTCCTGGGAAAAAGAATTATATAAAGGCTCTTAGAAAAGTACATCCAGAAATATCAACTATAATAATGAATATAAATAATAGAAAAACTTCAGCAGTATTAGGGGATAGAGAAATAGTAATCTATGGCAGAGGATATATAGAAGATATTCTTTGTGGCATGAAGTTTCAAATTTCAGCTAAGTCATTTTACCAAGTGAATCCAGTACAGACAGAAAAACTATACAGTAAAGCTATAGAAATGGCAAATCTAAAAGGTGATGAAATAGCTATAGATGCCTACTCAGGTATAGGTACTATATCTCTTATACTTAGCCAAAATGTAAAAAGGGTAATAGGAGTAGAACTAAATCCCGATGCAGTAAAAGATTCAATAATAAATGCAAAGAAAAATGATGTTAAAAATGTATATTTCCATCAAGATGATGCAGGAGATTTCATGGTAAAACTTGCTAATGAAAATGAAAAGATAGATCTAGTAGTAATGGATCCCCCAAGAGCGGGGAGTGATGAAAAGTTTTTATCATCACTAGTAAAGCTTGCTCCTGGAAAGGTAGTGTATATATCCTGTAATCCAGAAACACTAGAGAGGGATTTGATGTATTTGGATGAAAAGGGATACAAGGTGAAAGAGATACAACCGGTTGATATGTTTGCGAGGACGGAGCACGTTGAGAGTATAAT
>CAYRYO010000057.1:6588-10412 GCA_964428475.1 uncultured Tissierellaceae bacterium | reverse complement strand
TTAGATTATTCTTCGTCTCTAATGATCATGTATCTCATAATGTTATCGGAAATTTTGGAAACTCTCTCAAGTTCCTTAATGACATCTGGTTCAGCCTCAAAGTTAATTAAAACATAATAACCTTCAGCAATATCATTAATTAAGTAAGCTAGTTTTCTAACTCCCCATTCATCAATTGTCTCAATTTTTCCATTTTCTTCAATAATGCCTTTGAAACGTTCCATTACTTGAACTCTTTTTTCTTCAGCACTTGGTAAAAAGATAAACATTCCTTCGTATTTTCTCATATAATTCACCTCCCTGTGGACTATCGGCTCTACTCACATAGAGCAAGGATTACTAAAATAGTATACCACTAGTCTTTTCCCTATGCAAGTAAATATTTATTTCTTGATGAAAATATTTGTTTTTGAAAAATAAAAGACCAATCTTTAAGCAAACTAAGATTTGATCTTTTATCTTTCATTTTAAATCTCTATAAATTTATTGTTTTTCAATATATTAATATATTGGATAAGTCTTTGATACAAAGGTTCTGCATCTTCACCGAATTTAGTTTGCAATAATCCAGCTATATCATATAGACTTCTCTTTCCATCTATACTATTCCATATAAAAGTACCCATTATATCTAAATCTATTTTGTAACTGTCAGGAGTGAAAAATAATTTTCTTACGATTCTTTCATACAAAGAATCTCTATCTACTACTATTTGAATTAAACCATCTTCCTTATTCCTCCAATTGACTTCTTGGGATCTCTTAGGGATATAATCCAAATAATTCTCTTCTATCTTCTTTTTTTTCATTGTATTTCCTCAATTATTCTTCTATTTTAGCAAAGAAAGATTTTTTAATAAGCAAATATATCAAACCTGCAAAGAATACCAATGAACCCCATTGACCTAAAATATTATTACCAAAGGCAATTTTATCTCCAAGAGTTTCTCCCGCTAATGGTATTATAGCAAACACTGCCAATAATATACCTATTAAACCTTCTCCTGCTATAAGACCTGAAGAAAATAATACTCCTCCTTCAACTCTCTCTTTAAGATGTTCATCTTTTGCTCTTTTCTTTTCAAGTATTCCTCTTACAAATCCACCTACCATTATTGGAGTACTTAGGTGAATAGGTAGATAAAGTCCTACTGCGAAAGGCAGTATTTGAATTCCTAATAATTCAACCACTAAACCTATGCCAATTCCTGTAAATACTAGTGCCCAAGGAAGATTTCCATTCATTACACCCTCTATTACCAATTTCATAAGTGTAGCCTGTGGTGCTGGAAGCTCAGCTGAGCCAAATCCCCAAGCTTTATTTAATAATAATAAAACAAATCCTATTACCAAACCAGAAATCGCTGCACCTATTAATTCTCCATACTGTTGCTTTTTAGGAGTTGCTCCAACCAAGAAACCAGTTTTCAAGTCCTGAGACATATCTCCTGCCATAGACGCTATTATACAAATTACTGAACCTACTGCCAATGCACCTATCATTCCTGGTTCACCATCAAAACCTATTGCTTTGAATATCATTGATGTAATAAGCAAAGTAGCTATAGTCATCCCTGACACTGGATTGTTACTACTACCAACTAAGCCCACAAGCCTTGCCGATACTGTAGCAAAGAAAAATCCAAATACCGCTATTATAAGTGCTCCTGCTATACCAACTGGTATGAAATCTGTAGTTCCTATAAATATTATAATTGCCAATATACCAATAAGCGCTATTTTAATGGACATATCCTCATCAGTTCTAAGAGTTGACTTAACTCCTGCAGTGTCTTTAAGACCACCTAATGCTTCTTTAAAAGTAGTAATTATTAAAGGTAGAGATTTTACCAAACTTAAAATTCCGCCAAAGGCAACTGCCCCAGCTCCTATATATCTAATGTAATTATCCCATATATCCCAATATCCCAATTCGCTAAGTGGTTCTAATGCTGGGTAGATTACATCTGGTATATACTGTCCTAGATGAGATATAAGTGGTATAAGTACCAACCATCCTAGCACAGCTCCAGATACCATATATGCCGCTATATTAGGCCCTATAATGAAACCTACTCCTAGCAATGCTGGCAAAGTATCCATACCTATAGCTGCACCCCTATATCCCGGTATAGCCCACTCAATTTCAGATGGGAACAACTTGATTCCATCTGTAATGAATTTAAACAATGAACCGATTCCAAGTCCTTGAAAAACAGTTTTTGCTTTGCTTCCTCCAGTTTCTCCTGCTATTAAAACCTCAGAACATGCCGTTCCTTCAGGATAAGGCAATACTCCATGTTCATTTACTATTAAAGCCTTTCTAAGTGGCAACATGAAAAATGCACCTAGTAGTCCACCTGCCAAAGATATCATTACTATCCTAAGCATATTAGGCTCTGCCATCCCAAGTTCTTGAGACCAGATAAACAGTGCAGGTAAAGTAAATATTGCACCTGCTGCTAGGGATTCACCTGCTGAACCTATTGTCTGCACCATATTATTTTCTAATATAGAATCTCTTTTCATTATTCCACGAATAATTCCCATTGATATTACCGCTGCTGGTATAGATGCACTAATTGTCATACCCACTCTAAGTCCAATATAGGCATTTGCAGCACCAAATACTATAGCCATAAGAATACCAACAATAATCGCTGTTGGTGTAAATTCTGGCATCACCTTATCAGCAGGAATATAAGGTTTAAATTGTTGTCCTTTGTTCTCCATTATCTTACTCCTTTTTTATTTTTTTTATTTCACTCCTAAATATTATTTTACACGAATATTCTCATTTAGTCAAATATTTGTATATAGTGAATATTTGCATTTTACATATGCAAATATCAAAATCTTCATCCTTTTCTAATATCACTTTTGAAACTAAATATCTTACATTCATTTTATAAATTCATGGAATTTAAGATGAAAATATTATACAATCTAATTATAGTAAAATACTTTAAGAAACTTACATGAGGGGTGAAAAGATGAGCGATAATAAAGATAATAAAGACATAAAAAACCATAAAACCTTTAAATTATTAATTCTCCTACTTCTATTTATTGGAATTATTTTTATAAAAGAGGATAATCAAAATACATTAATCTCTTTTTTAAATTCATTTAAAAATACTGAAAGTCAAATTGAGCTTGTAAATTCAATAAATATTCCAGAAACTTTAAGTATGAAAATGTATAAAGATAATCTAGCTATCTGGTCTGAAAACAAACTTACTTTATTTGATGCAAAAGGAAATCTACAAATGAAAAAACAATTTAATTTTCAGTCCCCACTGATTCACTTTGGAAATGAATTTATATATGTAGGTGATAAATCTACAGGCACTATCTACAAAATAGATAGTATAGGCGAAACCAAAAATAGAATAAATTTTGAAAATAGTTTTTTTAATATAAAGGAAGAAAATGAAAATATAGTTCTTCATACAAAATCAACTGACAAAGAAAGTGTATATATCTATGACAAAAATGATGTATTAATAGGCAATCATTCATTTAAAGATAAGAATATAATAAACTACGCTTTGGGAAGTAGCGAAGAGTATTCTCTGTCTATCCTTATTTTAAATGGGGATTCTTTAAAGTCTAATATTGTATTTTATGGCAAAAATAATAAAGAACTTTATTCTTTAGATATGGATTCAGAAATAATCTTACACAGTCAGTTTGTCAAAAAACAAACTATGATAGCTTTAACTGATCAATCGCTCTACTTCATTAAGGCTGGAAAAGTAATATGGCAAAGGTCCTTTAATTTAATCAAGGATATATATATTAAAGACAAGATATATATCCTA
>CAYRYO010000057.1:0-6488 GCA_964428475.1 uncultured Tissierellaceae bacterium | reverse complement strand
AAAGAATTAGATAAAGAAGAAAATACCCTAATTACTACTATAGTTGACAATGAAGTAGCAAAAGACAATGTTTCAAAACTGGCTGCCTCTTATGGCTATACAGTTACTGTAAATATGGAAAAAGAAAGCGACTACTATATAAATATATCTAAGGATGGAAAGTCTGAACAAGTAACTCTTTCTGTTCCAGATACATTTAAAGATTTGACTATATCAATAGGTTCGGATAAAATGGGAAGTGGGGATGATGGTTTAGGTACTATACTTATGAAGAGCTTTATTTACACAATAAAAGAAACAAATCCATGGCCAAAGGCTATACTACTATACAATTCAGCAGTTTATTTAGCATGTGAAGGATCACAAGTATTAGATGATTTGCAAGCTATGGAAAAAGAAGGCGTGGAAATAATAGCTTGTGGAACTTGTCTAGACTATTTCAAAATAAACGATAAGCTGCGTGTTGGAGAAATTGGAAATATGTATAGCATATACGAAAAGATGGCCAATTCTAATAACACAATGAATATAGAATAGAGGAGAAATATGAGAAAAGAAATGTACGGATTAATAACTTTTAAATCGACCCATCATACAATTCAGGCTGAAGGATTTTTAAAGGATAGGGGTCTACAATTTAAAACAATACCAACCCCTAGGGAAATAACTAGAAGCTGTGGACTTGCGATACTATTTACTCTTGATGATTTGAATATTGTAGAGGATGTAATAAATGAAAAAACAATAACAATAGAAAGCGTATATAAGTTTACAAAATCAAAACAAAAAAATAGTGCAGAAAAAATTATTTAAGCTTGGGAGGTGTGTTAAAAGTTGAATCAAATAACAGAGATTATTAATCTTTACTTTAAAAATGATGGTGGAGATTTGAATATACTTGGAAAATTAATAATCATTGCCCTCATAGTATTTTCTATCAAAATTATTCTATCACTTACAAATAGAATAATCGAGAGAACACTAAGAGATAAAAATCAAACAAATTATTTTGTAAGTAATAAAAGAGCTAATACAATAGGCTTAACATTAAAAAAGCTTGTTAAATACACACTCTACTTTATAGGCATACTAATGATTCTTGAGATGTTTGGAATTAAAACTACATCTATACTTGCTACTGCTGGAGTTGGAGGTCTTGCTATAGGTTTTGGAGCACAATCTCTTGTAAAGGACGTAATCACTGGATTTTTTATTTTACTTGAAGATCAATATGCAGTAGGGGATTATATTCAAGTATCTTCATATGAGGGTATAGTAGAGGAACTTGGCATGAGGGTTACAAAGCTTAGGGATTTTTCTGGCGAACTTCATATAATTCCAAATGGAGAAATTCACGTAGTTACCAATAGAACAAGAGGTGCTATGAGGGCCTTGGTTTCAATAGGTATTGCCTATGAAGAAGACATTGATAGAGCTATTAAGGTTATTGAAAGAGTATCCAAGGAAATTCGAGATACAAATCAATTTGTACTAGAAGGGCCTACAGTACTAGGAGTAGTAGCATTAGATGCATCTAGTGTAGTAATTCGTGTGGTTGCAAAGACTGAACCTATGGAACAATGGGGTGTAGAAAGAGAATTAATGAAGAAAATAAAGGAAGCGTTTGATAGAGAGAATATAGAGATACCTTATTCCAAAATGGTATTATATAAAGGAGAAGGCGAATAGTATGATATTAAACTATGAAAAGGATGATATAGTATCCATGAAAAAGGGTCATCCCTGTGGAGAAAACAAATGGGAGATACTCCGTACTGGTGCAGATATCAAACTTAAATGCTTAGGATGCGATAGACAAATATGGCTTACTAGAATAGAGTTTGAAAAGAGAGTTAGAAAAATACTCATAGATGAGAAGTGGATAAGTATAGTAAACTATAAAGGCAAAGATGATTTAGGGCAATAATATTCATTTTTTTGACTTTAGCTTGATAGTATTCTAAATAATTATATAATTTGTTACACAAATCACAAGCTATGTGTTAATATATATATAGTAGTATAATAATATTTATAAAATTTAATGGAGGTGTTTTTATTATGGCTTTACAATTTGCAAAACGTATGGACAACATAAAAGCTTCTGAGATTAGAGAATTACTTAAATTAACACAAAAGCCTGAAATAATATCATTTGCAGGTGGACTTCCAGCTACAGAATCTTTCCCAATCCAGGAATTCATAAAAATAGGTAAAATCGTCTTAGAAGAATCAGGTGACAAAGCTCTTCAATATGGTGCGACTGAAGGATTTGAACCACTTCGACAAGCTATAGTTAAGAGAATGGCTAGAGTTGAAGCAGATGTAAAAGCATCTAATATCTTAGTGACTAGTGGTTCCCAACAAGGACTTGATTTTGCTGCTAAGATATTTATCAATCCTGGAGATATAATTATATGTGAAAGTCCAACTTATCTAGGCGCTATCAATGCATTTAAAGCTTACGAGCCAAAATTCATTGAAATAGACACAGATAAAGATGGAATGGATATGGCACAATTAGAAAAAACATTAAAGGAAAATGACAATGTTAAATTTATCTACGCTATACCAGATTTCCAAAATCCATCTGGAAAAACTTGGTCAGTAGAAAGAAGAAAGCAGCTTGTAGAATTGGCAAACAAATACAATATAGCTATCATTGAAGATAATCCATATGGAGAACTTCGATTTGAAGGAAAAATCTTACCAGCTATCAAGCACTTTGATACTGAAGGAAGAGTAGCTTTCTTAGGTACTTTTTCTAAAATATTATGTCCAGGACTAAGACTTGGATGGGTAGCAGCTGATGAGGCATTCTTAGAGAAGTTTATACTTGTAAAACAAGGTGCAGATCTTCAGTCAAGTACTATATCTCAAATGGAAGCTGCAAAATTCTTTGAACTTTACGACATAAATGCACATATTCAAAAAATAATAGACTTATATAGGGTTAGAAGAGATTTAATGCTAAAAACTATGGAAGAAGAATTCCCAAAAGAAGTAACTTTCACTTATCCAGAGGGAGGACTATTTACTTGGGTAGTGCTGCCTGAATATATTAATGCTAGAGAATTAGCTGTAGAAGCATTAAAACAAAATGTAGCTTATGTACCAGGAGGATCATTCTATCCTAATGGTGGCAACGAAAACACATTTAGACTTAACTATTCAAGTATGAATGAAGAGAAAATAGTAGAAGGAATTAAGAGACTAGGAAAAGTAATAAAAGACGCAATGAAGTAGAGAATATAAATAAGTGCTAGACAAATTGTCTAGCACTTATTTTTTTAAACTATATTGACTTGCCAGTATGAATATTATTTATATTGACAAGCAAGCTTAATATTATATTAATTTAGTCCTTGTCTGTTTTATAAATTAATTAATATATTTAATTTATATATTAACTATTTTAATATTTATATTGACATATTCAAGGTATTATATTAATATAATATTAAAGAGGTGATACTATGAAAAGAGAAGTGCTTGGAATATGTCCAGTATGTGGTGAAGAATTGTTTGTGAGTAAATTATCATGTCACAGCTGTCATACCCATATAGAGGGTGATTTCTCACTTTGTAAATTTTGTAAATTAACAGATGAACAAAAGGCTTTTGTAGAGACATTTATTAAAAGTAGAGGAAATATCAAGGAAATAGAAAAAGAAATGGGCATATCATACCCTACAGTAAGAGGAAAACTTGAAAATGTAATAGAAGCTTTAGGATATAGTCCCAAATATACAGAACCTAAAATAGATAAAAAGGAAATACTAAGGAAATTAGATATTGGAGAAATAACATCTAAAGAAGCTTTAAAGATGCTTCAGGGTGAAGAATAGGAGGAGACAAGTTGAAAGAAGAAAAAATAATGATTTTAACAATGCTTGAAGAAGGAAAGATAACATCTGAAGAAGCTATCAAACTCTTAGAGGCCTTAGAAGATGAAACATTTCATAAGGAAGAAAAGTCTTCTAATTTCAAAAATAAGAAAGAAGAAAAATACAATTTCAAAGAAACACTTAATAGTCTAGAAGATATTGGATCTGATATTGGAAATGTATTATCTAGTATGTTTGATGGATTAATGGATATTGGCTCATCTCTTCCATTTAAATATAACTATGAAACTACTACAACTACCTTAGATATGAGTTTAGCTGATATAGAAAATCCAAGTTTAGACTTAAGGGCTATCAACGGGGAGATAAACCTTAGACCCAGCAAAGATGAAAATCTATCTATAAATGTTATATGTCAATACAAAAAAGGTCTATTAATAGGAAATGAGCCTTACTTTAATTTTAATAAGGTAAATGACAAGATAATATTTTCTCCAAATTACAATAGAGATATATCTATTAAGCTAGATGTATTTGTACCAGAAAGAAGTTATAATGAAATAAAATTAAATACTAGCAATGGTAAAATTGAAATAAATAATGCCAATTCTAATATTATTAAAGCATATACTACAAATTCTAATATTATTTTGGAAAATATTAAATCTAAAGATATAGATGCAAAAACTGGCAACTCTAAAATAATATTAAACAATATTACATCAGATAATATTGTGTGTAAAACTTCAAACTCTACCATAGATGTTAAATTAATAAATGCAGCACATATCTTTCTTTTGACATCCAATGGGAAAATACTACTAAATCAAATAAACACATCTACTGCAAAAGATATCAATCTAACGACTTCAAATAACTCCATTATCGCTGAAATAAATGGAGTAGATAAAGTAAGTTTATTTGATTTAGAGACATCCATGGGCAATATAGATTTAGATATAAAAGATTTAATCTATACAGTCAATAAACAGATAAACCTAGGACTTAAAAAAATAGTCGCACACAATGAAAATTACGATTCCAGTAAAGATCATTTAAACTTTGTAGCATCAACATCAAATGGATCTATAAATATACATTAATAGTAAAAAATGTGGTAGTAAGTTTACTGCCACATTTTTTATGTGAAAATATCACCTATATCTGTTATAATAAATGTATCCATACAATAGGAGGTATTTAAATGAAGTCAATCACGCTTAATAAAAATATAGATACACCACTTTATATTCAACTATATAGAAAAATAAAACTATTAATAGAAGAAGAAAGTATAGAGGATGAAAAACTTCCTTCTATTAGATCACTTTCAAAATCACTTGGAGTAAATAATGTAACTATTGTAAGTGCTTATAAACTGCTTGAAAGCGAAGGATATGTTTACTCTCTAAAGGGCAGTGGCACATATATAAAGAAATCTCCTCTAGCAGTTGAGTCTCGTTTTCTGGAAGAAGATATTGATCTTATGAATTCAGGCATAATTCACCTTTCACAAGATAGCATCAACTTTGCTTCTGTATCACCTACACCTGATCTATTTCCAATAAAGAACTTTAAAAAATCACTCATTGAAGTACTCGATAGAGATAATGGCCATGCATTTTTATATCCTGAAATAACAGGATATGAGCCACTTAGAGAATCTATTTCAAAATTTCTAGTAGATAATTATGCTACTCATGTAAGTAAGGATAGTATATTGATTACATCAGGTGGACAGCAGGGTCTAGATATAATAGCTAAAACACTGATTTCTCCAGGAGATTATATATTAGTTGAAAACCCTACCTATTCTGCAGCTCTATCTGCATTTAAATCTAGAGGTGCAAAGATAATAGGAGTTCCTATAAAAAGCGATGGAATAGATATGGATATATTAAGATCCTATATAAGTAGATATAAACCTAAATTTCTATATATAATGACCAATTTTCAAAGCCCTACTACTTACTCCTATAGTGAAGAGAAAAAGAAAGAGCTTGTAGATTTAGTTAATAATAATGATTTTTATATTATAGAAGATGATTTTCTAACCGATCTGTACTTTAATGATAAAAAAATACCATTAAAATCAATAGACACAGCGGATAAGATTGTATTTATTAAGAGCTTTTCAAAGGTATTTATGCCTGGAGTTAGAATTGGATTTATAACTCTTCCAAATAATCTTTTTACAAGAATAATAAAGGCAAAACACACAACAGATATCACATCATCAGGTTATCTTCAAAGAGCTTTTGATCTTTATCTAAGACATGGATATTGGAAAGATCATATAGGAAATATAAGAAGTGTATATAAGAGAAAATATGATTTAATGATTTCACTGCTAGATAATTTAAAGGAATATGGAGTTTCTTATCATAAACCAGATGGGGGACTTAGCATATGGCTCAAATTACCTAGCAAAATAGATAGCTTAGACTTTTATAATGAATGCAGCGAAAACAAGGTAGCGATAATACCTGGAAAGATATTTTTTATAGACAATGATAGTTCAAATTATATAAGACTTAGCTTTGGAGCCGTTGATGACGACGATATAATTAAAGGCATAAATATAATTGAAAACTTAATCTCTAAGTATTTTAAAGATAAAAATAAAAACTATATGCCATT
>CAYRYO010000056.1:0-10755 GCA_964428475.1 uncultured Tissierellaceae bacterium | reverse complement strand
TAGACATTATGAATTTAGAATAGAACAGTTAAAAAAACTCAAAACCAGTATAAAATAAGGGAAAGCTTGAGTGTATAAACACCAAAACTTTCCCTTTATATTTTTACCCCTATGCAATTTTTTCTTGTGAAATTTGTTTTTTCATCTTTAAACTTAATCTTGTACCTTCTTTTTTAACCAGTATATATGAAATACCACCTGATAATATATCTGATATTGGATAAGAAAGCCATACTCCCATTGCACCAAGGTCAAACCACGTTACTAATATAATAGCTAGTGGGATCATGATGATGAGTTGTCTGAACAGTGATATCATTATAGATTTTGTAGCACGCCCTTGGGCTTGAAAATAAAATATTGATATATAATATATGCTTATCAGGGGGAATGCCGATATCATTATCCTAAATGCTCTAGCTGATTCATATATAATTGCCTTATCTTTTATGAATATACTCATGAGTTGTGGTGCAAATATTATTCCAATAGCCCACATAACTACAGATGTAATAAATGAATATTTTCTAGTCTCTTCCATTACAGTCTTTATTCTCTTGTAATTTTTAGCACCCATGTTATATGCTGCTATTGGTTGCATTGCAGATGCTATTCCAAACATAGCTATAAATAGGAACATATAAACCTTAGATATGACGCCAAGAACTATTATTCCACTTTCTCCTACTGTCCTTCCAAGAAGATTATTCAGTACTGCCATTACAATTCCGTCTTCTGCTTCTATTATAAATGCAGATACTCCTACCAGTAGAATAGGCATTATAAATTTAAAATCAATTTGAAAGCCTTTAGCTATATTATTAGCCTTTCTTACCTTATTGTAACAGTAGTATGCATATAAAAATCCTATTAGCTGTGAAGTTGCAGTTGCAATAGCTGCACCTTTAACTCCCATTTTCAAATTAACTACAAATACTATATCTAAAATTACATTGAATATTGCACCTATACTAGTGCTTGTGATAGAAACCCTACTATTTCCAAAAGTTATCATTATCTTAGCTATAAATATTGTAAGACTCAAGAATGTCGATCCAAGTATAATTATATTTAAATATTCCTTTGCATATTTTAATATTTCTCCTCTTGCACCCAGTCCTCTAAGTATTTGCTCTGAAAATATAAATACAATGCCTGTAATGGTAAGCATTATCAAGACTGATAGTGAAAATCCATTTTTAATAGCTTTAGCTCCACCTTCCCTATCCATTTCTCCATTTGATCTGGAGAGAGCTGTTGATGTTCCTATTGCTATCATGACACTCAAGGCTATTATAATTCTTTGAATTGGAAATACTACTACCAGTGCGCCAATCCCCAATCCTCCTACTGTTCTGCCTATAAATATAGTATCTACCATATTGTATAATTCCGACACTAAATATGCCACTATAATTGGAAGTGAAAACCTTATCAGTAATTTACTGATTTTTTCTTCTCCAAATAATTTATCTCTTTTACCCACAATAAAACCTCCATTTATCTAACATCTTCATCTTATCATAAATGGAGGTTTAGTCCTACTCACACATTTACCTATTAATTTGGATTAATTTAAGATTTTTTGAATACTTTGTTTTGTCAAAAGCTTAAAATAATCCATTTTTACATTAACTTAATACTCGATTTAATCTATAAAGTGTTGCTCCTTTTGGTTTTATGGTAGTTTGAAGATTTAATACGGGAGCTCTCTTACTATAATAAAATGTGATTTTGGGATGTATATACTTCTTAAGTAAATCCCAATGATATTTATCTATTCTCTCTACACTACCAAGGAATGTCCATTTATTATATACTGAACCAAAACTCTCATTTAAATCATATCTTATTATCTGAAAATCTTCTTGCATTTTAAATATATTGGTAGAGATTCTACGTTCCTTCATCTTTGTACTCTCCATTTCCCTATATATAAAATCACTGTCTAAATCCGTAGGATTGTAAAATAAAAGCTGATATCCATCTTCTGATTTTGTAAATATATATCCTTCACCTTTAGATATTATATCCTCTCCTAAAAGTGATAAAAACATTAATCCATAATATGACGGCTTGTTCAATGAATTTGATGTAAATATGCCATTTCCTCCAAAAAACGTATCATTGCTAAGTTCTGTTTCTCTTGAAATTTCATCTGCTAAATTTAATACTATTCTATTATCTTTATCTATATAATTATATAGTATATATGGAACCATATCCATAGTATCATATATATAATTGACCTCTTCCTTTAGAAATGATGGCTTTAGTGTTTCTATATCAAAATTTAACCAACTTTCAACATCTTCATTGTAAACACTTGAAAAATTGTGGATAAAATCCTCTATTATATGTTTTTCTACCCCTACTGTTGATATGATTGGGATTAACTTTACTTCTATTACAAAATCCAATATATTCTCTACTCTAGTCCAGTTGATAAATTTTTGATCTTTTCCTTTATATATATCCATATCATCTGAAAACAATCTATTTACAATGCAGTATTTAAACCCTATCTCCATTTGTGCCTCTTCTAATATTCTTCTATTCTCTTCTTCAAGAAGTAGTGATATATCCCCTAGGTTTATTATATCAGGAGCTACAAACTTATCTACCCGCTCACCATCTAAATTTAAATCAAGTTTAATTATTCTATTGTCATAATTATATCTTTCGTAATCTTCTATATATTGAGTTAAGTAGGGAAGCGATTCTTCTATATTCATATATTCCATATTTGTAGCTTTTTCTAAATCCTTTTTCTTTATGCTGTGTTTTTTTCTATACTGTAGTGGTGTCAATTTATAATGGAGTTTAAAATGCTTATTGTAATATCTTATATGTGAAAATCCTACATCTTCTGAAATCTCGGAGATTTTCTTATCTGTATCTAGCAGTAGTTTTGTAGACTCTTCTACTCTTATTTGATTTAAAAACTCATTGAATCCATGTCCTAGTATATTCTTTATCTTGTATGAAAGATATTGAGAAGACAAGAACTCTTTTTCTGCTATATCCTGCAAACTCACCTTATTCATATAGTTGTTGCTTAAATGTTTAACTATTCTATGATATCGTTCTAATTGTTCTTCATCATCTCTTAAGTTTTCACCTTCTCCTTCGTAATAGAGGTAGTGAAAGTTATTTAAAAGATAATACATCATCTCTAGTAGATTTTCTTCTATTTGATCTTCATAATCATCTATCTTAGATATAGCTTCATATAAAATTATGGAAATATATCTCCTAAGCACTTGATATTTTTCTGATTCTTGATTTTTCTTTTCTGGGGAATCTGTGGAAAAAAACACTTCTTTTGCATCTTCATAGTATTTTTCAAAGAAATTGGGATCTATTTGAAGCACTAAAACTAGATTTTCATCTTCTGATTTTATACTATAGACTTCATTTGAATTGATTATCTCTATTTCTCTTTCATCAAGAGTATAAACTTCATTTTCTACCCCCACTTTTATGCTTCCACGGAGTACAAATATTATTTGAATAGTATCTTGCCAGTAAAGAGGTTTTTCTCTTATATCTGCCAGATACATATTAATAGCTAAATCCTTGATATATTCTACATATTCCTTTCTCATATAATCACCTTTATATTTGATTTGATATATTTATTATACTATATATAAGCAGGGTAAAATAATAAACTTCAGAAAAATAAAAATCCTTCTCAAAACTCAAGATTAAGTCAGAAGTTCACATTCTGCCATCAAGAGCTTATAGAAGGACTTTATAAGTATCCTATTCTAAGTTTATAAAATTATATTAGTTTTCTTTATTGACCAAAGCTTTGTCACTAAAGAATTCCTTTGTAAGCCTTATTACAATTCCACTAAGAGCTACTACTCCTATTAAGTTTGGAATAGCCATAAGTCCATTTAATGTATCTGCAATATCCCAAAGTAATTCTAATCCACCTATAGCTCCTACTACAATAAAAGGAATCCATAATACTTTGTAAAATATAATTATTCTAGGGCCAAATAAATACTCTGCACATCTCTCTCCATAATATTCCCATCCAAGTATTGTAGAGAATGCAAATAAGAGTATACCTATCGAAACAATGTATCCTCCCCATTCTCCAGGAAGTCCTTGCCTAAATGCCATAGTAGTTAGTGCTGCTCCTGTTTCTCCTGTTTCCCAAACTCCTGATGTAAGTATAGCAAAGGCTGTAAGAGAACATATAATTAGTGTATCTACAAATACTTCAAATACTCCCCAAAGTCCTTGACGAACTGGATGATCTGTAGTTGCTGCAGCATGTGCTATAGGCGAACTACCAAGTCCTGCTTCATTTGTAAATACTCCACGTGCAATACCAAATCTAACCGCTTGTGCTATCACTGCTCCTGTAAATCCACCAACTGCTGCAGTTCCTGTAAATGCACTTCCAAATATAAGTCCAAATGCATGTGGAATTTGTCCTGCATTTCTTGCTATAATGGCTATTGCTCCAAGTATATAAAAGCCTGCCATAAATGGCACTAATTTTTCTGTTACGGATCCAATTCTCTTAATTCCACCTATAATTACAAAGGCTGCCAATACTGCAAGTATAATACCAACTCCAAGTTTACCAACTCCGAATGTAACTTCCAAAGATGCGGCTACGGAATTTGACTGAACCATATTTCCTATACCAAATGCAGCAAGTGATCCAAATACTGCAAACACAATTGCTACTACTTTTCCGACTACCTTGTTTTTCATACCATTCTCTATATAATACATGGGTCCTCCAACAAATCTTCCATCTGGAGTTTTCTCTCTAAACTGAATAGAAAGTACAACCTCTGCAAATTTTGTAGTCATACCAAAGAATGCAGCAATCCACATCCAAAATATAGCACCTGGCCCACCAAGAGCTATAGCTGTAGCAACCCCTGCTATATTTCCCGTACCAACCGTTGCAGCTAAGGCTGTAGCCACTGCCTGAAATGCAGTAATTTCACCTTCTCCAGTTTGGTCTTTAGAGAACATCTTAAATAATGTCTGTTTTAAAATATAACCTAGTTTTGTCACTGAGAAAAAATTAGTCCTAATACTTAAATAAACACCTGCACCTACCAGTAATATTAGCATAGGTGGTCCCCATACAATTCCATTTAACGCACTATTAAACTTTACTAAAGAATCCATAAATTCCCCTCCCATTTTTAAACTTATTTCCATTATATAAGGGGAACTTCAAAATAACTCATTATACTTCATCTCTGTTTTCTGATAATTTAAAATTATTTCAATCTTCAGCCACTATCCGTTTCACAAATCATACACATTCCAGAAATAAATTTTTTCATACTTATTGAGCCCTTTTCATCTGTTTTTCCTCTAATATAATCCATTTCCTTTTTAACTTGTTCAAAATTAAAAAGAGTATTAGAGTATTCTATAAATACTTCATTCATATAATCCTCTATTCCTAGATTTACAATATTTGTCATTGCTACATTTATAGTTCGTCTTATCTTTTGTTCCATATTCTTGGGTTTTTCCGTAAATCTTGCACAAACTTCTCTGATAGAAGTATTATTTATACTTACTTTGTTTTTATGGATAAATTTTAGTACTTTTATTATATCTTCACTGCCCTTTTCTCCTATTATTCCTAATTTTAAAATAATATGATTTAATTTTCTTTCAAAATCATCATCTTCTTCTTGAATAGTTGAAATACTAGAAAAACTACTTATCATTTTTTGTATTTTTTTCAATCTTTCCATATCTCTTATTTCTTTTTTTATTTTTTTAATCATTGTGTTTATCTCATATTTGTTTATGGGCTTATATATGTAATATTCTATACTAGCCCTATAGGACTTTTCAACTATATTTTTACAGGTCTTATCCGAAATCCTTATAAATCTTATTCCATATCTTTCTTTTATTTGTTTTATATGCTCATATTCTTCTTTTATATCATCTAAATCAAACAAGACTAAATCAATCTTTATATCTTTTATCTCTTTTAAAAGCATATCTATGCTTTCACATTCACCCACTACAACCCCTAAATCTTCACCTTCTATTATCTCTTTTAAAGCATCCCTATCCTTTTTGATCTTATCTACTATGAATATCTTCATAATTCCCCCCAATAACGTGTTAAATAGATTCTTTGTTTTTTAAAAACTTCCACTTTGTTTCACTAGTTATCACTGCAATTAATATTGCAAAACAACCTACCACAAACTTCAAATTTAAAGGTTCGCTTAAGAGAATTATACCTAATATACTCCCAAAGACAGCTTCCATACTCAGTATAATCGCTGCATGAGTAGAACTTGTATATTTTTGAGCTACTGTTTGAATTAAAAATGCAAACATTGAGCTAAATACAGCCAAATATAAAATTGCACCTATAGCTCCTTTATTTATACTCATTTGCCATCCTTCAGTAAATCCTGCAAGTATCCAGGATAATACAGCCGTTGTTGCAATTTGAATTACCGCTATGACTATAGCATCTGAATCTGGAGCAAAGTATCCTATGGAAGCTACATGAAGTGCAAACATCACTGCACTTACTAGAGTTAGAAATTCTCCATAGCCCATCGTTAAATTTTCTTCTACACTTAATATCGCAATACCTATAGTGCATATAAATGCTGCCAACAGTTCAAATTTATCTGGTCTTTTTTTTGAAATAGCCCAATATAAAAATGGAACCATTACAACATATGTAGCAGTTATAAAAGCTTGCTTTCCAGCTTCAGTATATTGAATACCTACTGTTTGAAATGCAAAGCCTGTAAATAAAAATATTCCTATAATTATCCCAGCTTTTATATCCTTTTTCTCTGCCTTAAGTAACCTTTTACGTGTAACAATTGCAAGCAAAATAGTGGCAAGAGAAAATCTATAGAATATCAGGTATATAGGAGTTATATGTGCTAACGCATTTTTAGTCACTACAAATCCAGATCCCCATACTACAGCCACTGCAAGAAGGGCTAAGTCTGCATATAATGTCTTTTTGTTTTCCAATAAATTACCCCCTATCATTTTAATAGTATTATATCATAAAATATAAAAAATAAGTACAATACAAAGCACTCAAAACAACTAGGACTTATCTACCTATTCATACTGAATCTTATTTTTGATTTAATTAATCTTATTCATATTTTAGTGTATAATAAAGATAAATAAATGATAGGAGGAGTTAATATGGATTTCCCAATACTTAAACAACTTAAAAATATGGAAGAAGTTATTTGGTACAATGAGAATTACAGATGCTTTGAAAGTATAAAAGATAACTTGCCTGTTTCAATAAAAGATGTAATCGATGCAGAAAATAGGCTTAAAAGATTTGCACCTTATATAAAAATTCTTTTCCCTGAAGTGGAAGATGGAATAATAGAATCGAGTTTAAGCGAAATTCCAAAAATGAAACTAACAATGGAAAAGTTTTTAGATAAGAAAATCTATGGCAGTTTAATCCTTAAAAGAGATGACTTGCTACCTATAGCTGGGTCAATTAAGGCTAGAGGTGGTATCTATGAAGTACTTAAACACGCTGAAAGATTAGCTATGGAAAATAATTTATTAAATTTAAATGATGACTACAGTTTACTTGCAGAAGATAAATTCAAAGAATTTTTCTCACAGTATACAGTACAAGTAGGTAGTACTGGTAATCTTGGTCTTAGCATAGGGATAATGTCTGCTAAGGTAGGATTTAAAGTAGTGGTTCATATGTCGTCTGATGCCAAACAATGGAAAAAAGATTTGCTCAGGTCAAAAGGCGTGAAGGTAGTTGAATATGCATCTGATTATTCAAAAGCAGTGGAAGAGGGCAGGGCACTTTCCGATGATGATCCAAATTCCTACTTTATAGATGATGAAAACTCTAAAGACCTCTTTATGGGCTATGCAGTAGGTGGAATGAGAACTAAAGCTCAAATTGATAATTTAGGTATTAAGGTAGATAGCGAACACCCTCTATTTGTATATCTTCCATGTGGTGTTGGTGGAGGACCTGGTGGAGTTTGTTATGGACTCAAGCTTATGTATGGAGATAATGTAAAATGCTTTTTCGCAGAACCTACTCATAGTCCAGCTATGTTACTAGGTCTTGCATCAGGCCTGCAGGATAAAATCTCTGTAGAAGATATAGGACTTGACAATAAAACTGAGGCAGATGGACTCGCAGTTGGAAGACCATCATCATTTGTAGGTGGCATAATGGATAAAGTATTAACTGGTAGCTTTACTATTGAGGACTCTAGATTATTTGATTTTATGAGATTATTGTATAAAGAAGAAGGGATATTCTTAGAGCCTTCTGCCCTTGCAGGATTTATGGGTCATGTATTTACATCTGAAAAATATAGTGATGAAAATATTACCCATATGTGCTGGGGAACTGGTGGAAGCTTGGTGCCAGAAGATGTAAGGCAGGAAATGCTCTAGGCTTGGCTAATTGTACATCCTGAATTAAAAGATTGATAGACTTGCATTGTTTGAGTGTAGCGAGTTTGCAAGTCTATTTTTTACCGTTTGGTGTGAATACGCTAATCTTGAACGGAGACTCGTTTCCTATCAATTTTTTGAGCCAAACCTTCTTAATTTAAAACTCCTTGCCCTCATATATTCCCTTAGATACAAATGTCGATACTATATAAAATGCCAATCCTAATCCAAATACTATAAATCCTATACTTCCAAAATCCATCTTAAGTAAGTTTTCTACAAATCCTAAATCATTAATATCTATATTAAGATTTTTTAGTATATTTGGTAAAAGTATGATAATCATATATAATATTGAACTAAACATCTGTGCATTTTTCGAATCATAATATTGAAATGGAAGGTAAAAAGATAAAAATATAATAAATATAGATGATATTGTAAGTATTCCTACCAAGTCTAGCGGACTACCTTGCATACTACTAAACAAGAGCTTACCTATATTTGAAGTTAAATATATTATCCCTAATATCCCAAATATATATATAATCATAGTTAAGTATCTAGCCTTTATTATATCGAATTTATTTACTGGCAAAGACATAATCAGTGAATCTGGCCTTGACTTTGATTCCTTTGTAACTATTGAAGTATTAACTAAAAATAATATAACAATCATAACAAATGCATATGCATAATTTGATTTAAAATTTTCTTCTAAAAACAATCCTATGAATCCACCCATTATTCCTATCCCTACTATTACTAAATTTAAAATCCCGACCAATCTAATATCCTTCATTATAAGCTGTTTCATATAAATCCCCCCTAATAAAATTTCCGGTTTTTATATAGTGATATGGATACTGCTATAGATATTAAATAAACCCCTAAAACCCCAGCTATTAATAGTAATCTCTTATAGAAATCATTCAAATCTAAACTTAAAATCCTTATAAGGGTATCCCCATCAAACATAATGATATTTATGACTATTATAAAGGACAACATATTTAGATAGTTTGCTACTTTCGGTGTAAATCTAAATTGCATGGGCATTGATAGAGATAGTGAAAGCATAGTAAGTCCAAGTGTGAATAGTATGGTTGAAATTTCAATCTTATCCACATCTATTATTCCAAGTGCATTACTTACCCACATATATGTCAGTGTATACACAGTAGCCATTATAAAGTTTATAATCATAGAGATATATTTGCTGATAACTATATCGCTTTTCTTTACAGGTAAGGATTGTATAAATATATGAGGTTTATCTCTAATTTCATATGCAAATGGAATTTTAATCATTATAAAAACAAATGAAAATGTTGAAAACATAAATATACTGTTTATGTCCTTAGTACCTAGAATAAGCAATATCAAGGGAAAATACAGGAGTATTGTTATTATACTTACCTTATTTGAATAAGTTACTATTAAATCCTTTTTAATTAAATTGATCATAGCTAGCTCCTCACTGTATAAAACATTATATCTTCAAGGGATGGCTTTTCTATTAATATCTTATCTCCAAGTATTTTTTTGATTTTATCTTTATCATCTGTAAGTGCTTCAAATCCTACATTTGTCTCTCTTATACCTAAAAATTCACTTCGTATCTCTGCATTTAAGCTTTCATTTCCGCCTTTTACTACAGCATATGATTCCAACACTTCATCTTTTGATCTTGAAAATACTATTTCTCCATCATTTATAAAGGTTATATAATCAGCTATCTTCTCTAAATCTGTGGTTATATGTGTTGAGAAGAATATTGATTTATTTTCATCTTGTATTACTTGGTAAAGTATATCTAGTATCTCTCTTCTAAATACTGGATCTAGTCCAGATGTTGGCTCATCCATAATTATTAAATCTGCATTATGAGATAATGCCAAACTTAAAGAGAATTTCATTTTCATGCCCTTTGAAAGTGTCTTTATCTTCATCTTTTCATCTAATGAAAAATCTACTACATATTTTTGAAACACATCTTCATTCCATTCTGTATAAAACGGTGCCACTATATTTTTCATTTGCTTGATAGTAAGATCTTCGTAAAAATGTGATTCATCATATACAAATCCTATTCTGTCTTTTATTTGCCTTTCAAACTTTACATTATCCTTACCAAGTATCTCTATATTACCACTATCCTTCTTTAGTAGATTCATTATTAGCTTTATTGTAGTCGTTTTCCCTGCACCGTTGGGTCCAATAAAGCCCATTATATATCCTGATTTTAGATTGAAAGATATATTATTTAATTTAAATCTTTTAAATTCTTTACTTAGATTTTCTATT
>CAYRYO010000055.1:0-11075 GCA_964428475.1 uncultured Tissierellaceae bacterium | reverse complement strand
TTCACTTCCAAAGCTAATAAAAGCCATAATAGTTTTTGCGTCTTTATAATATTCAGTTTTATATAGGGAATTTGCAATTTCTTTGCTATATTCTTCTCGTATATCTTTGGATAGTTTGGATCTATTTTTAAGCATTTCTTTTCTTAAATCTTTTTTATTCAAAAAATCACCTCTTATGGTTTATTTATCTCATATTATATATTATAATATAAGTTAGATGAAATGTAAAAAAATATTAAATAATAGAACTTTACTATAGATTATATATATAATAAGATGAGAGATGGGGTGATATAGATTGATTAAATTTTTGGATGTAAGCAAAGAGTATAATAATTACGTTAAAGCCTTATTAAATATAAGCTTAGATATAAAAAAGGGAGAATTTGTTTTTCTAGTTGGTTCAAGTGGAGCAGGAAAATCTACTCTGATAAAGTTATTATTGAAAGAGGAAAATCCTACTGAGGGGAAAATTGTATTAAAAGATAGAGATATAACAGATGTTAGTAATAGAAGGATCCCATTTATTAGAAGGGATATAGGTGTAGTCTTTCAAGATTTTAGACTTTTACCAAATAAAACAGTCTATGAAAATGTGGCATTTGCCATGGAGATTGTGGGAGAAAATCCAAAGGAAATAAGAAGAAAAGTCCCCATGGTGCTTAGTATGGTAAACTTAAGTAGAAAAGCATCTAGCTATCCTGATCAATTATCAGGAGGAGAAAGGCAAAGGGTATCTATTGCTCGTGCAATAGTCAACAATCCACCCGTTTTAATTGCTGACGAGCCCACTGGAAATTTGGACCCAGATACTGCATGGGAAATCATGAGAGTTTTACTAGATATAAATCATAGAGGCACCACCGTTTTAATGGCTACACATGCCAAAGAAATAGTAAATAGTATGAAAAAGAGAGTAATAGAAATCCATGAAGGAAAACTGATTAGAGACGAACAGAAGGGTGGATATATTAATGAGATTTCGCATATTTAAAAATATAATTAAGCAGGGATTTCAAGGCATGTGGAGAAATAGAAGTATGGGTATTGCGTCCATTAGTTCTATATCTGCAGTACTAGTTATTCTTGGACTAGTTCTTATCTTGATTCTCAGTATAAATAATGCAGTGATGGAAACGAGGACTAAATTTGATGAAATACAAATTTATTTAGAAGATGATTTAAAAGGTGATGATTTAGATAAATTAGAAGAAGAAATAGCTCTAGAAGAAGGTATTATATCTGTAATATTCTACTCAAGAGAACGCGGGTTAGAGTCAATGAAAGAAAGGTGGGGAGATGATTCTAATATATTGGATGGATTAGAAGATGACAATCCTCTTCAAGATTCATATATAATTAAATTAAAAGATATTAAATACGCAGATGATGTAGTGGCAAATATAAAAAAGATGGAAGGCGTAGAATCTATAAATTATTATAAAGATGTTATAGACAAGCTAATGATCTTTTCTAATTACATACAGATTGGTGGAATTGCAATCGTTGGAGCTCTTGTACTAGTATCTATATTTATAATAGCAAATACAATAAAGATAACAGTTGCTTCAAGAGAAAGGGAAATTAATATAATGAAGTATGTTGGAGCTACAAATGGATATATACGAGGGCCATTTATTATTGAAGGTATATTATTTGGACTGATTGGCGCATTTATATCAATATTTTTAATCAATTATGGATATGAATATTTTTTCAAATCAGTAAATGATAAGTTTTATGTCTTATTTACAGTATATTTAGTGGCACCTTCATTGTTGGTTAAAGACATATCAATAATATTTACTTCTATAGGTGTTGGAATAGGTGCTTTAGGAAGCATAATATCCTTAAAAAGATTTCTTAATGTATAGGGGGAATGAAAATGAATATCAAAAATAGAACAATATATCTTATTTTAGCTTGCATTATGTTATTTAATATATCACTGGTTTATGCAGAAACAGTAAATGAATTGAAAGGCAAACAAAAAGATGTAGAAAAACAGATTGATGAGAAAAAAAGTGAAATAAAAGAAATTCAAAAGCAAGCTACTGATGTATCCAATGAAATACAACAATTAGATAGCAAACTTAATAAAGCTACTGAAGAATTAAATGTGGTTGAAGAAGAGATAACGCAATTAGAGGGAGACATAAAAAAGACAGAAGAAGAATTACTAGAGGCAGAAGCTAATATTGAAGAAAAGCAAGATACCTTTAATAAAAGACTTAGAGTAATGTATAAAACAGGGAATGCAGGATATATAGAGATATTACTTTCTTCTACTAGTATTACAGATTTTTTATCTCGCCAAGATATGTTAAAATCAATAGCTAGGCACGATACTGAATTGATAACCTATATGAAAGAACAAAGAGATATAATAGATGCAAGAAAGGCAGAGCTAAATGCACAAAAAACAAAGGTAGAGGTGGCAAAGGATAAACTGGAAGTAAGGAAAAGAGATTTAGTTAAAGCTACTCGTGCAAAGGAAGATTTAATGAGCAGACTTAAAGCAGATCATATTTTACTTGAAAAAGAATATGATAGTTTAAATGATTTTGCAAAGGAGATAGAATCTAAAATAGTAAAATTGCAGGTAAATACAAATCCATATTCAGGGGGAACTATGTCATGGCCGGTACCAGGGCATAGTAGGGTTAGTTCCCCATTTGGGTATAGGATTCATCCTATACTTAAAACAAAGAAATTCCACTCTGGGATAGATATTCCAGCACCTAGGGGAAGCAATGTAATTGCAGGAGCTTCAGGGATAGTTATACATTCAGGCACCTTAGGGGGATATGGAAAAGTTATCATGATAGATCATGGAAGTGGAATAGTTACATTATATGCACATAACTCTAGTTTAATTGCTAGTAATGGGGAAAATGTCAACAAAGGAGATACTATAGCAAAGATAGGTAGCACGGGTATGTCTACAGGGCCACATTTGCACTTTGAGGTTAGAAAAAATGGTGCATATGAGAATCCGATACCATGGGTGAAGGGGAATTAATCCCCTTTATTTTTTTAGGTCTTTGAAATGAATTAAATAGAGTGGTATAATCCTTATAGAAATCAAATAGAATAAATGTATAATTTAAAATATAGAGGTGATTTAATGTCAAAGAAGAAAGTCACGGTGTTATTAGTATTTGCAATTTTAGTGACAAGTGTATTAACATTTGGGATAACAAATCTACTGAGTGTAACTTTTAATAATAAAGCATATATTTCACTCCCAGAATATAACCGGTTAAAAGATGTTTACGATGAATACTCTAAAGTTATTTCAGTTAAGAATTATGTAAAAGAAAACTATCTAAAGGATATATCTGAGGAAAAATTGATGGAAGGACAGTTAAAAGGAGTATTGAATTCACTAGAGGATCCATATTCTGTTTATATGACAAAAGATGAATTTGGCTCCCTTATGGAGCAAACTAGTGGAAGTTTTGGTGGTATAGGAGTAGTTGTAACACCAGGAGAAGATAATTTGATAACAGTAGTATCTCCAATAGAAGATACACCGGGAGAAAGAGCCGGGATAAAGAGTGGTGATAAGATAATAAAAGTAAATGGAAAAGAATTTTTAGCAGAAAATATGGATGAAGCCGTTAAAACAATGAAAGGTAATCCAGAAACTGAAGTAGTATTAACTATTATGAGAACACAAGATGGAAAAGAAAATCAAATGTTTGATTTGGAAATCATTAGAGAAATAATTAGATTAGAAACTGTAAAAGCAAGTATAATAGATGATAAAATAGGATATATCAAAATCAGTAGTTTTGACGATTTAACATATAAAGATTTTAAAATTGAGCTAGATAGACTTGAAAAAAAGAAAATAGAAGGTCTTATCATAGATTTAAGAAACAATCCAGGAGGATTATTATCTAGAACTGTTGAGATAGCAGATGAATTACTTGGCAAAGCTGATATAGTATACACTCAAACCAAAGATGGAACTAGATTATATGAAAAATCTAACAAACAAATGGTAGATTATCCATTGGCTATACTTGTAAATGGGGGTTCTGCTTCTGCGTCGGAGATACTCTCAGGAGCTATCAAAGATAATAAAAGGGGTGTACTAATAGGAACTACTACATTTGGAAAAGGTGTAGTACAAAGGCTTCACGATCTTCCTGATGGTTCAGGTATCAAATTGACTATTTCAGAGTACTTTACTCCAAATGGAATCAATATTCATGGTGTAGGCATTGCACCTGATATAGAAGTAGAGCTAAATGAAGGAGTGGAAGAAATAGGCATAGGTAATATACAAAATGACAACCAACTACAAAGGGCTATAGAAGAAGTTAAATCAAAAATAGAATAATTATTTCAAAGGAGAAATAGAATGTATGGATTATATCAGATTATTTATTTTACAATAATAGATATTTTAAACACTCTTAAATCTCCTTTTTTTATTGTAATCCTATGTATTATATATTTTCAGTACTATAAAATAGGTAAGCTAGAAAAAGGGGTTTTAGAGTTTAAGAGATCACCTTTACTAAAGCTAATATCTTCTACCGTATTTGGAATAATAGGTGGAATAATTGCAACAGTAATATTTATATACTTAGGAATAGTTCTTATACCTAAGGATTTTATATATATACTATTTACTGCAGTTTTTCTTTCAATAATAAATCCTAGATATATGTGCTTTGCATATGCTGGAGGAGTAGTTTCGCTGATTAGTATTATATTTGGATATCCAGATATAAAGACAAATGAAATAATAACTGTTGTAGCAGTTCTTCACATTGTAGAAAGTCTACTTATAATATTGGATGGATGGAGAAATAAACTTCCAGTTTTTTTTGAGACAGAAAAGGACTTGATAGGTGGATTTAATATGAATAGGTTTTGGCCTATACCATTTGTAGTATTTATAGGAGATGACCTCATTTATCCTATCACACTTATAGCAATGCTTAGTTATGGGGATTATTCAACATCTTCATATCCAAATAAAAAGGTATTAAATACATCAGTTACATTATGCATATATAGCTTATTGCTATTATATATAGCAAATAAGATAGCAAATCCTTTTATACCTCCAATATTTTCAATACTAGGTCATGAATTTATAATTTGGATTAATAAATATAGGGAAAAAGGGAAATCACCTGTATTTGCTTCAACTAGAAAAGGGCTAAAGGTTCTTGAAGTAATGCCATACGGAATTGCAAAATCAATAGGGATAAGGCCAGGAGATATTTTATTTACAGTAAATGGATTGGAGATAAAAAATAAAAAGGATATAAGAGATGCTATGAAGATTAAAAATACTCAAATTAAAATAGAATTTTTCAATTTAAAATCAGGATTATCATCAGAAATATATAATGGTAATAAAAAATCTCTAGGGCTTATAACTGTGCCTAGGGATTTTTAGTTTCTTTCTTTAGTTCTATAGAATAAATCATATTTAAGTTTTCATTTTCAAAAGGTAATCCAAGGTTCAAATAAACCAGGTTCTTTTGATTATTGTAGTAAACATTTTTATCAACTACATTGACTATGTCTGATGATGTTTTTAAATCCAAAGAATAGTTAGATAATGTAAAATCTTTATATTTAGGATTATTCTTAACATATAAAACATTATTTGGATGATTAATTCTATAATTTAGGATGTCTTCTTTTATTCTGGATATTATTTTTTCGCCTTCTATACTATATAAAATTAAATGGTTTACATCTGTCTTTTCGTCATTTTCAAGGTATGTGATAGTATTTTCATTTATAAACTTTGGATTAAATCCTTCACTTATAGTTTTGAATTCTTTAAAGTCTACTGTAAATGAAAGTAATTTATTAGATGGTTTTCCTATGTTTTCAGATATTATAAATCCATACTTATCTGCAATTATATTTGTGATGTCTTTATTTGTATTTAAGATTAATTTCACATCATTTGTATTCAAGTCATAAGAATATATGGAAGAATTATTTTGTTTATTTTCTAGTAGATATAGTAAATCATCTGTTTTCCATCTTAGAATTTGAGGATTAAATTGATTTTCAAATTGTAATTTATATACTTTAGAATCATTATTTGAATAAATATATACTTCAGAAGAAGTGTCTATTTTTTCTATAAAAGCGATATTTGATAAATCGTTAGATATTGAAGGTGAAATAATAGGGAAGTGACAATTATAAATCATTATCCTTTCTTCCTTAATAGTATCGAAAAACCATAATTCACGCCTTTTATCATCATCTTTATTTTCGGTTATTTTTTCATATAAGAAACCAAATTTATCGTTAAAATCTAATATAGTTCCTATATCTACTATAGAAGATATATTATCTCTTTCATAATTTAGAATTTCTCCTGTATTAGCATCCACCTGAGCATGCAAATTCATCAGTGGATAATTTTTACTTTCTCTTGAGATTATATTATTATATGTAATTTCCCAAATGATTTTATCGTCTTCCTTTATTAAATTAAAATTCGGGAAGCCATTCAGAGCTAATTTGAATTCAGATTCTAGTTTATTTAGGACATCATTTATTTTAAATTTTATGTCTATATAATCGTAATTATTGTAAATTATGTTAAAATCCATATTTTTTATACTTTGAAGTGTATCATCATTGAGTTCTAATATTATTTGTGGCACTGATAGAGATGATGTAGAATTATCTTTATTACCAGAGACATAAACATTAAATTCATTTTCTTCCAACTTTATATCATCAATACTAATTTCTGAGTATTGGGATAATCCTAAATTTAAAGATAATGTTTTTTTATCATTAGTTTCCGTAATATCTATATTTGGAACAATAGATTGAAATGATTTAGAAAAATATATTTGCTCAATTGTATATCTGATATCTTTTTTGACATTTGGATTAGTTGAAGTGTCAATAGTTGAACTTTCTAGATTTGTACATCCAAATAATAAGGTTAGAACAAGTAGGGATAATGAGATTACTAAAGTCTTCTTCATATATTTACGCACCTCCTAGGAATATTTTACTATATTAATATTATTTGTTCAAGTTATAATGTTAATATAATGCCCAAAAAGGATAATATATATATAATATAGTGCAAATTTAATATATGCTTTGACAAAGAAAAGGATTAAATATATAATATTAACACATGAACAAATGTTCAAAAAATGAGGTGTGAATATGAAAAAATTTAAAATACAATCAAATTATAAACCAACTGGTGATCAACCAGATGCAATAAATAAATTAGTAAATGGATTGAATGGAGATTTGAAACATCAGACTTTACTTGGAGTGACCGGATCAGGGAAGACATTTACCATGGCAAATGTAATAGAAAAGGTTCAAAAACCAACTCTTGTAATAGCGCATAATAAGACTCTTGCATATCAACTTGCGTCAGAATTCAAGGAATTTTTTCCAGATAATTCAGTTGAATACTTTGTAAGCTATTACGATTATTATCAGCCAGAAGCTTATGTTGCACATTCTGATACTTACATTGAAAAAGATGCATCTATAAATGATGAAATAGACAAACTTCGTCATTCAGCAACAGCAGCTCTATATGAAAGAAGAGATGTAATAATAGTTGCCTCAGTATCATGTATATACGGACTTGGAGATCCAATAGATTATGAAAACCTAGTAGTATCTCTACGGCCAGGTATGATAAAAGATAGAGATGATATAATGAGAAAATTAATAGATATTCAGTATATGCGAAATGATATAAATTTTATAAGAGGAACATTTAGGGTCAGAGGAGATATACTTGAAATTTTCCCAGCATCTTCTGGTGAAAACTCTGTAAGGATAGAATTTTTTGGAGATGAAATAGATAGAATAGTAGAAGTAAATGCACTTACTGGAGAGATAATAGGACTTAGAAATCATGTCTCTATATTTCCAGCATCTCATTATGCAACGACTGAGGAAAAGGTCGAAAGTGCAATAATTGGAATAGAAAAAGAATTAGAAGACAGGTTAAAAGAACTTAGAGCTGGAGATAAATTATTAGAAGCTCAAAGACTTGAACAAAGGACTAGATATGATATAGAAATGCTTCAAGAGATGGGGTTTTGCCAAGGAATAGAAAACTATTCAAGACATTTAAGTGGCAGGCAGGCTGGAAGTAGACCATTTACATTAATTGATTATTTCCCGGAGGATTTCTTGATTATAATAGATGAATCACATGCAACTATTCCACAAATAAGAGGTATGTATAATGGAGACCAGGCTAGAAAGGGCAATCTAGTAGATTATGGATTTAGACTTCCATCGGCACTAGATAATAGGCCTCTTAAATTTGAAGAGTTTGAAAATCTAGTTAATCAAGCAGTGTATATATCTGCAACCCCAGGGCCTTATGAGTCTGAGCATAGCAAACAAATCGTAGAACAAATAATTAGACCTACAGGGCTTCTAGATCCAATAATAGAAGTAAGACCTACAGACAATCAAATAGATGATTTAGTAAATGAAATAAGAAAGGTTACACAAAGAGAAGAAAGGGTATTAGTTACTACGCTTACAAAGAAAATGGCAGAAGATTTAACCAAGTTTTTTAAAGAAATAGGAATAAAGGTTAATTATTTACATTCAGATATAAAGACAATTGAAAGAATGGAAATAATAAGGGATTTAAGATTGGGCAAATTTGATGTATTAGTCGGTATAAACTTATTAAGAGAAGGACTGGATCTTCCAGAGGTATCACTGGTAGCTATACTAGATGCAGATAAGGAAGGTTTTTTAAGATCACAAACATCCCTTATACAAACTTCAGGAAGAGCAGCTAGAAATGTAGAGGGAAAAGTTCTTATGTATGGAGATAGAATAACTAAATCTATGGAAATCGCTATATCTGAAACAAATAGAAGAAGAAAAATACAAGATAAATATAATATTGAAAACAATATAGAGCCAAAATCAATAATGAAGGGTGTAAGAGAGATAATAGAAGCTACACTAGTAGCTGAAGAAGGGGAAACTTATGAAAATACTTTCTCAAGAGAAGAAGTAGAAAGCATAATAGTAGGTCTTGAATCTACTATGTTAGAGGCTGCAGAGAAGTTGGATTTTGAAAGAGCAGCTGAGATAAGGGATAAAATAATAAAACTAAAGAAAGGTTTAAAATAGAGGTGATCAAGTGACAAGGGATTCAATAATTATTAGAGGAGCAAAAGAAAACAATTTAAAAAATATATCATTGGAGCTTCCAAGAAATAAATTAATAGTATTTACAGGACTTTCAGGTTCAGGAAAATCTTCATTGGCTTTTGATACTATATATGCAGAAGGACAGAGAAGATATGTGGAGAGTTTGTCCAGTTATGCCAGACAATTTCTGGGACAGATGGACAAACCAGATGTAGAGTATATAGAAGGGTTATCTCCGTCAATATCAATAGATCAAAAGACGACATCTAAAAATCCTAGGTCAACTGTAGGTACAGTTACAGAGATATATGACTATTTAAGACTTCTATACGCTAGGATAGGGATACCATATTGTCCTAAATGTGGTAAAAAGATTACTAGTCAAACAGTACAACAAATGGTAGATAAAATAACGGAGTTTGAAGTTAGTACTAGATTTCAGATACTAGCACCAGTTATAAGAGGCAAAAAAGGTGAACATACTAAGATTCTAGAAAATATTAAAAAGGAAGGATTTGTAAGAGTATTAATAGATGAAGAAATGCATGAAATATCCGATGAGATAAAACTAGAAAAAAATAAAAAGCATACAATAGAAGTAGTAGTAGACAGAATAATAGTCAAAGAAGGCATAGAGGGTAGACTTTCAGATTCTCTTGAAACTGCTTTAAAACTATCAGAGGGACTTGTAGTAGTAGATGTAATTGGCAGTGAAAGAATAATCTTTAGTGAAAAACTATCATGCCCAGATTGTAATATATCAATAGAAGAATTATCTCCTAGAATGTTTTCATTCAACAGTCCCTTTGGGATGTGTGAAACTTGTAATGGACTTGGATTTCATAAGGAGATTGACCCAGATCTCATTATTCCAAATTACGATTTAAGCATATCTAAGGGTGGATTAGACCCTTACAGCAACACAGGTGAGTCAACTTACTATTATCAAATATTTAAGACATTAGCGGATGATAATGGATTTAGTTTAGATAAGCCATTAAAAGATGCACCAGAGAAGTTTTTAGATGAACTTCTATATGGAACTAAAAGAGAAATTTCATTTGAATTTTTGTCGCATTTTGATGAAAAAGGGACCAGAAAATACAAAGGGAAATTCGAAGGTGTTATTCCCAATTTGCAAAGAAGATATGAAACCACAAATTCTGATTATTCTAGAAACAAAATAGATAGATATATGTCAGAAAAGCCTTGTTCAAGCTGTAATGGAAAAAGACTTAAAGATGAAGTTTTATCTGTAAGAGTTAACGGATTAAATATTGCAGAGGCAACAGACCTTTCCGTTACAAAAGCGATAGAATTTTTTGGAGGATTAGATTTAAATAAAAGAGAAATGATTATAGCAGAGCAAGTATTAAAGGAAATAAATGAAAGGCTTAACTTTTTAGATAATGTAGGTCTTGAATACTTGACATTGTCACGTATGGCAGGTACCTTATCTGGTGGGGAGTCTCAAAGGATAAGACTTGCAACTCAAATAGGTTCAAGTCTAGTGGGAGTAGTGTATGTACTAGATGAGCCAAGTATTGGACTTCATCAAAGAGATAATGCTAGGCTATTAGATACTCTTAGGAATTTAACGGATTTAGGAAATACATTAATAGTAGTAGAACACGATGAGGATACAATGTATATGGCAGATCATATAGTAGATATAGGGCCAGGAGCAGGTATACATGGAGGGTATATAGTAGCTGAAGGGACAGTAGCAGATATAAAAAACAATCCAGATTCTATTACAGGTCAATATCTATCAGGGGAAAAAAAAATCGAACTACCTGAAACTAGAAGAAAACTTAATAGTAAGTGGATAGAAATAGACGGAGCAAAGGAAAATAATCTTAAAAATATCGATGTAAAGATCCCAATAGGTCTTTTCACATGCA
>CAYRYO010000054.1:0-11196 GCA_964428475.1 uncultured Tissierellaceae bacterium | reverse complement strand
TCTACTTCTTCTACATTTTCATCTATATCTTGCTTTTCATTTTTATCATCTTTAGGATTTTTACCCTTGTATTCCAATACATCACCTCTTTTCACTATCATTATACCCTACTTTTTCATATTTAGCAAGACCCTTAGTGTCAATTGACACTATTTTTATCTCCTCTTTATATCCGTGATTCATTAGAAATTCCACCATTGCTATTTGTAGCATATTTTTTTGGGAAATTCCTTTTGACTCACTATACTCTTCAACTAAACTTGATAGCATGGTTATATCACTATCTTCACTAATATCTAACATTTCTAAGCCTTTCAG
This sequence comes from uncultured Tissierellaceae bacterium, assembly GCA_964428475.1. GTDB lineage: Bacteria > Bacillota > Clostridia > Tissierellales > Tissierellaceae > JARICQ01. The sequence continues at coordinate 10,878 of CAYRYO010000054.1, read as the reverse complement.
CTTATCATCATCATTAGCTAATGACCTGATGTTCAGCTGCAATTCATATTTATTTTTACCAGAATTCCAGTAGAGATTATGATTTTCTAAATATTCACCTAGTTCTTCTACTGAATTGAAATGATACCTTTTACTTATACTTCTAGGATCTCCACCTTCTTCAAAGTCTATTAGTATCTTCTGGGCCTTTACTGGTAGATTATCATGTTCTTTTTCTTCTAATTTTTCTATAGCAGTAGTTTCAGGTACATAATTACCATTTTTAAATCTAAACCCTGTCCCCTTCAAAAAGTCCATCCAAGCATAAAAAGGGACTTATTCCATAAACTTATCATATAAATAGACGGAAAAATCAAGAAAATATAAAGGTAAGATTTCAAAAGTTAGAATTATATTATGACATAAAAAAATGAAGGCAGAACAAATAAGCCTTCATTATGAGGGTTAAAATAATGTTTAGATTAGTTTACCTTATGCAACTCTTTCGTATGTATGGTAGAGACCATTTAATACAGGAGTTGCCTTTATTTTGAAATTCTCAATATCTACAGGTATATAAGTAGGTTTCTCTATTGGAGTTTTACCATCAATACCTTGATGAGTTCGATCTGTGTTATAATAATTATTAATATATTCATCAAGAAGACAGCTCAGTCGCAAGCTCCTTTGCTAGGGTGCTCATGCTAGGGTACCAGGTACCTTCGCAGACTAAAGCGTGAACTAAATAAACAAACTAAATCTCTCACAGGTAAAAATACTTGTGGGAGATTTTTTTGATGATGGATAGAATTAGATCATTATACTGAAAAACAGTCATTTAAGCTTGCAAAAAGTGAGATATTCTAGATTTCCTATTATCCCAGCCTTACCCTAGAACCCTGCATTATTATCTTCCCCTCCAGTTCCATAAGAGCTAACTTACCGATTAACCCCATACTATCAATTTCCAGCATAATAGCCAGTTCCTCTGAGGTTTTCTCAACTTGATCTAATAGTATTTCAATAATTTGCTTTTCTAACCCCTCTAGATCATCTAACACATTAATAGGCGGATTACTATTAGTTGCTTTGTCTTTAGATTCATATCTTTCCCCAATCAATAATTGTTCTTGGTTTATATAAGGTATGGCACCCTGATAAATTAACTTATTACTTCCCATACTTTCCTGTCTATATATATTATCTGGAACTGCATATACTTCTCTGCCATGTGTTTTTCCATAATCTGCAGTAATTAAAGATCCACTTTTGATTCCTGCTTCTACAATTAATATTTTATGCGACCATGCGCTAATTATTAGGTTTCTTCTAGGAAAGTTTTTAGGATTGGGTTTAGTACCCGGTGGATATTCAGATATAATAACCCCTTGGTCTATTATCTTTTCCATTAATTCCATATGTTCTGGCGGATAGCATATATCTAAACCATTTCCTAATATAGCAACAGTATAGCCCTTTGATTTAATAGCAGATATATGTGCATATCCATCAATACCTTTGGCCATACCACTAACTACAGTTATATTTTCCTTTGCTAAGTATGTAGCAGCATCATTAGCTACTATCTTCCCATAATCTGAACATCTTCTAGCTCCTACAATTCCAACACCCATGGAATTTTCTATTAAATTGCCCTTATAATATAATAAAATTGGCATATCCAAAATATCTTTAGCCTTATCAGGATATAATTTATTATCTAAAGTTAATAGATTTATATCTAATTTTTCAAGATTCTCTAATATAGTTTTAGACTTTTCTAAGGACTTTTGTTCAAGTATTGCTTGTCCTGTTTTATCTCCTATCCCATTACATTCTAATATATCAGCTAAAGTAGCCCTATAAATATTCTTAGGATTATCAAATTTTTCTAGTAATATTCTTTGTCTTTTAGGTCCTACACCTTTTATCCCAGTTAACCAAATCCAATATAGCAAAGATACACCACCTTTTCATAGCTTAAACAGTGTGCATTCGTGTTTTCTCCTTATCTAAATCTCTAGATAACAATACATTCATAATATCCTTTTTTCTAATATCCTTTGAATTATCAAGGTCTGCAAAGGTTCTAGCTATCTTTAAAAACTTGTCATATGTTCTAGCACTATATCCATATTTATCATAGGCCATTTTTAATAGTTCCTTAGAATCTTCATCTAATATACAATATTCCCTTATGAGTTCAGGAGTCATTTGTGCATTACAATTAACACCTTCTATCCCTTTGTATCTTAATCTTTGGATCTTTCTTGCAGATTCCACCCTTTCCCTTAAGACTTCAGAGGATATTCCTTTTCTTTCCTCTGTTAGTTGAATAAAATCAACTGGCTGTACATATTTTTGTATATCAATCCTATCAAGTATAGGTCCAGAAACCTTTTGTCTATATTTTAATACCTCATAATCCGTACACTTACATTTATTAGTTCCATGATAACCACAAGAGCATGGATTCATTGCTGCAATAAACATAAAATTTGCTGGATAAGTATTAGTATTACTAACCCTAGCAATGGTTACCTTTTTATCCTCCATAGGTTGCCTTAAAGCATCTAAGGTTTTTTTGCTAAATTCAGCTACTTCATCTAAAAATAAAACTCCATTATGTGATAAAGAGACTTGACCTGGCATAGCATTATTTCCACCACCTATTAAAGAATTCAAAGATGCACTATGATGAGGAGCCCTAAAAGGTCTTTCTGTAATTAAATTTCCTTTGTTCTTTAGCAAGCCAGATACACTATATATTTTAGTTACTTCAAGTGACTCTTCTTCCCCCATTTTAGGCAAAATAGTTGGTATCCTTTTGGCAATCATAGATTTACCACAGCCTGGTGTCCCCACCATAAGCATATTATGCCCACCAGCCGCTGCTACCACTATATACTCTATTAATACGTCCTGTCCCTTTACATCACTAAAATCTATAGGATAGTTTGGTGTTATCTCTAAACTTTTATTATCAATAAATGGATCAACTTGAGCTTTTCCTTCTATAAAATTAATTATAGTTTTCAAATCACTAAACCCATATATGGATACACCCTTAACTAAAGAAGCTTCTTGAGTATTTTCCTTTGAAATTATAATATTCTTTATTCCAGCCTTTTTAGCAGCTATAACCATAGGCAATACCCCTGTACATGGTCTTAATTTACCATTTAAAGATAGTTCCCCTATAAATCCAAAATTATTTAAATCTAAATCCTTAGGTAAAATTTGATTTGATTGGACTAATAATCCAATAGCCATACCCAAATCAAAATGTGATCCTCTTTTCTTAATATCACCTGGAGCCAAGCTTATAACAATTTTCATCTTTGGAAATTCATATCCTTTGCGAATAATAGCAGCTTGTATTCTTTCACTTGATTCTTTTATAGCCCTATCTCCTAAGCCTATTATTGAAACTGAAGGTTGTCCATAAATAGTGTCCGTTTCTATTTCTACCAAATATCCTTCAATTCCAGATATTGCAAAGCTATTAACTATAGATGCCATTTAATCATCCTCCATTATTTCTTTGATTTTTTTATCAATGGATAGATTTATATCTATTGATTCAACATATCTCATATATAAAGCTCTGCTCTTGTTTTTAAAATAAGAAAGTATTTTTTCATCATCTATTATTTTATCACTATCAGGATCTAGATAATCATTATAGCTACTCCATTGATATTCTAAAGGCTCAGAAACCATATTAGCCTTTACTGGATTTAGATGAATATATCTACTTACTTGCAAGTTGTATTTATCATTTTCTATAATTTCTGACTTATATCTACCATCATATAAACTACCTGTAAAATTATATTTTTTATTAAAATATTTAGTATAATTTCTATTAATATCTCTCATTATATTCCATATTTCATCATCTATGGTTTCTATTTGAAGGTGCACGTGATTTGTCATAAGACAATATGAATATAGAAAGAATGGATACTTTCGCATTACCATTTCTAGTGTTTCTAAGTATACCCCATAGTCTCCCTCATCTTTAAAGATGTCGGATCTTCTAATTCCTCGAATCATAATATGATAAACTGCACCAGGATACCAAATTCTCTCTTTTCTAGCCATAATATATCACCTCATGGTCTTATCAGATATTTCTGTTAACTTAAATATATCAGTTTATGGAAGATTCTTCAAGAGAAAAAAAGAAAAACCCACCACATTATGCCTGTGATGGATCTAGTTTATTTATTTAGTTCAATCCACGCTTTAGTCTGTAGTCTGCGAAGGTACCTGGTACCCTAGCATGTCTCTTACATTATCCTCTTAGCTTTTTCTAATAAAGCTCTGAACTCTTCAATGCTTTTTACATCAATAGCTTTACTAAACAAATTATCCAGTATTCCTATATCATCTATCTGGTCTAAATCTTTCTTTATATCCTTCGGTATAAAATCAAATTTCTTTGTTAGTATTTCAATTATCTTAGATTTATTTATATCTATAGCCGCTTCTTTCCTTTCTTCCTCTGCCCATTCCTTAAATAGTGGTGAGTTCATAAGCATTTCCCTCCTTACATATTTTCTTATTAGAGTACTTGAATACTTATCTGATGTTACTGCTACCATTGCTGCTAGTGAATCCTGTCTTAGAGCTTCATCTTCTATAGTTTCTATTATCCTCACTGTGTTCTCTATAATTTCCTCGTCAGTTTCATTTGTTTCTTTTTTCATCAATGGTAATAGGGAATACAATCCTTCTAATCTATTGTCAATTACATAGGCCTTTTTAATTTCCCATACCCTTAGTACATCATATGAGTAGTCTATCTTACTATTGCCTTTCCTATCATCATTCAACTCATGGATATTATTATCATCTTTTTCATAGAAAAATATTACTACTTGCTTTATGGAAGGTGTGCCTAGGTTTTTCCATGTAGTATATTCCCAAATGTCTGCCCTATACCTCAGCATCCTAGCTGCTAGGGACTTATCATAATATCCCTGTGGTTCTAGATTTAGTATGAATCTTTCCTTTTCACTCTCTATCCAAAATAGGGAGTCTAATCTTGATTCTACCTTAGGGTTCTTTTCTGACTTCATCTCTTCTAATCTGATCTCTTCATTTGTATTAAGAGCAAATTTAGCCCAATCATCTGGCTTTAGTTGAATTAGTCTTTTACTTGGTATATCCGTCTTTGCCAATGCTCCACCTCATTTCATATTTACCCAATTTTCCCTATCCTTATACCTAATTATAGCATATAGGTAGTCCAAATAGCTAAAATTTTAGAGTCGTCCTGGATTTTTATGACTCAAGTCTATTTTCCATTTACAAGCTCAAAAAACATAGGCTACTTATGCCCTTATGCCACCAATCATTCGTTTTTTCCCTACCTTATCGTCAATGCAGTCAGTGTAGTCGGTCCACCTATGTTTGCTACTTTCTCAATTATCACAAAATGTTGATTTTGCAAGGTCCTTATATTCTTCATTTGTATCACTCCATAAATATATTTAAGCCCTAGAGAGCTATTCCCTAGGACTTATCAATATTATGATATATATTTATATTTGGAATTAATTCAGTTTTGGTGATAGTAGGGGAGTCGTTCTTAATTTAGATTATGTAGTGAAATTATTTTGATTAGGTTTGGAAAATAAAAAATCTCCCACAATTAGACTACCTGTGAGAGATCTAGTTTATTTATTTAGTTCAATCCACGCTTTAGTCTGCGAAGGTACCTAGTACCCTAGCAAAGGAGCTTGCGACTGAGCTGTCTTGGTACCCTAGCAAAGGAGCTGGCGACTGAGCTGTCTTCAGAATCAGCAACAGGAAAAACTAAAGCAGATGTTCAAGCACAAGTAGGTGTATCAAACATTGCTGCAATAACAGGAGCAACAGATGCAGATGTATTATTAGCAGCATTAAAAGTTCTAGAACTTGAGAATGTTGTAGATGCTAATAAAGATCTTTATTTACGTAACAGGTGGATCAGCTACAATAATAACTAGTGCTACAGCAATGGATGCAGCGTTAAAAGTTATTAATGACAAAGTAATAGAAGATGCTCAAGTAAAAGTTATCAATGGAGCTAAAGATGTAGCAACAGTAAAAGAAGCATTAGATATATTAGAAGATGCTGGTTTATTAACAGACTATCTAAAAATTAGAAGTGTAGACAGAGATTTCGTAGCAGCATATGTTCTTGATGAGAGACCAGCGAGTCCAGGATATACTAACTTAGCGGCAATTGATGGAAAAGTTACTGCTGCAGAAGGAGTTCATACTTCAGCATTAACTGGAATCAATGGAATCACTTATACAATGAATCCATCTGATATAGTTACAGAATTAGATAAAATGCTTGATGAAGATTTCGGGGCATTAAGTAACACAGCGAAAGCAGCAAAAGCAGAAGCATTACAAGCACAATTAACTTTCAAAGCTGATGGAACATTAGAAACTCCATTCGTAACATTAGCAGCAGTTAAGGCTCTATTAAAGTAATCAATAAAACCAAACTTCAAGTATAAACTTGATACAAGCATACCCCTGGGGAGAAATCCTTGGGGGTTTTGTTGTATAATGGGGTAAATAGACCAAATAGGTGGGGAGGTGATATGAATGGTGATGATTGAAGAAATAAGTATCAATGATATAAGAGAAATGATTGACAAGAATAATGAAGATAAGAAATACAGTGAAAATCTGACTAAAGATTTAAAAGAACGAATTTATTCAAAAAGTATACCGGATAAGTCTTTTGCTGAAAGTTTAGCAAGGATGGTAGCTGAAGATAGGCATACTCCAGGATTGGTTATTAAGCATCCCTACGGTACAGTTATTCAGCAAGAGAAGCGTACTTATTATTATAGAGGAGAACCTTCATTATATGGGAGTAGCAAACCTTCAATTTTCAGGAATACACCAATGGACATTATAGAAAAGGATATTTATCATTTTATTTCTGAAATGAAAATATATGAATTTATTAAAATGATTGAAAATTTTGAAGTTGTCAAGAAATGGCCTTATGATGTCTTATATAGAGCAATTGCACAACATTATGGAATTTCAACAAATTTATTGGATATAACTAACGATTTTGAAGTTGCTTTGTTTTTTGCTTGTTGTAAATACGATCAAGAAATAAAAGAATATAGACCATTAGATAAATCTGACTTTAAAGAAGATAAAGATAGGTATGGTGTTATATTTAAAGCAAATTCTTATCTAGCTGACCTAGCACATGCACATACTATGTCAAAGGGAGAAGCTGCTATTATACCTATAGGATTTCAACCTTTTATGAGATGTCATAGGCAGTATGGATATGCTTATGTTATGCAAGAAAATGACGACCTCTACAACGATAATATATTTCAAATTAAAAAATTTAAACATTCAATAGAATTATCAAATGAAATTTTTCACCGTATGGAAGGTGGTAAAAGTATATTTCCAAGTGAGGGGTTAGACGATATAGCTAATGAAATAGATGAGATAAAGCAAGCAGACTCTTTCTCTAATGAAGTATTTAAGAATGTTCTTAGTTACTTCAAATTCAATAGCTTCGATATAGATATTAAAAAAGAATTAGAGTTTAGAAAGATGAATATAGGACAATCTCCGATTAAGCTTAGCCGACAAAGGATTCGGAAAATAAACCGTGATTATGAAAAAATGGGTTTTTTAAAAGAAAGTCCACTTCCACTTCATTCTAGAACAGTTTATGTACCAGAGGAAGGAGATAGCTTTTACGTGTCTATGAATTATAAAACTATAGAAAAAGATGAGAATGAATAATTTATGAAGGAACAAGGAGAAAGAATTGGTGAAGGAAATACACAGGTAACTTTAGTTAGTTTAACTAAAAGTTCTGGACTGGCACAGTTTTAGAAAAGATTGCTGATGCACTTCATGTCTCGGTTAGTTACCTAATAGGTGAATCAATTGACTACATCCTAAAAAACAGATTAAAGGAGTTAAAAATGACATATGAGGAATTATCTATAAAGGCAGGATTGTCTGTTAGTTATTTAGAGGGGTTGGAAAGTATAAGCCAGATGAAGGGGATTATCGTAAAATGAAAAACCTAGCAAATGCTTTGGAATTAAACCCTGAATATTTAATTTCAGCCCTTGCAAAACAAGAACCACCATTTATGGATGATTTTATAAGAAGTACAGCTGAAGAGGATTTTGAGGAACTTGTAGACATGAATAATTCATCTTTAACAGAATTTGATGTTTTTACCATGGCAGCTAACTTTGTTAATTATACAAGGCCTTTAACCGAATTAGATATTGAAAAGATGAAACTTGCCCTGAAAGTTGCTTTATCTAGTGTAGATGAAAACTAAAATTTTAAAATAATAAAAAGCACCCTTTAATCTTTAAAGATTACTTCCTTAAAGAAAAGGGTGCTTTGTTATTAGATAATTTCTGTATTAATTTCTGCAACTAAACTTTTCATTGTGTTTAATATTGCTTTTAGGCTTTCTCCCTGCCACTATTTTGAAAGTTTATCTCTGCATTCAGATCATTTAGTCTATTTCCTAGCCCTATCAATTTCTAGTATAATTTTAGCATCTATAGCTGCACTCATTAAATCACTTCCCTTACACTCTTCACTTATGAAGGATAGTTTTTATATTATAACAATATTAGATCTGTATTTCGGGGTAATAATATTGTAATTCCTTCTAGTTAAATATTTTATAATATTAGGATATATCCCACTTTGCTATATCTATTGCATATTCTAAGAAACTCTCTATTGTATTCTTTCTCTCTTCTTCTGTCTCATTAAAATGTGTTGAGCATGATGATGCTAATCCATGTATTAAATGTGGGAACTTATTCATCAATATTGTTTTTTCTAAGGCCTTATCTTGTAAATGTTGCCTTATCTTTATCTTTCTATAATCCTTTTCTTTATGTTCAAATTTTGGCTTAGATGATTTTTCTATAATTAACTTCTGCAATATTTTGATCATGGTCTGATATTCATTGTTGAGTAAAATGGATAAATGATGGAAATAAAATTTACCAATTTCTCTTATGTCCTTGTCTTTAGAATACTTTTTAGTGTCATAATATCCATTAAGAATTATATTAAAGAAATCAAGGTTTTTTATATATATTTTGACTTGTAATATCATTCCCAGGACATCATCGTCAAGAATATAGAGCCCATTCATTGAGAGATTTTCAAGTTTTAACAATGCTTCTTTAATCTTTTCAGGAGTTGAAATCCCATAGCTTGAACAACAGTTATCATTGCCTTCTAATGATAAATTACCTATTTGTAAATTTTCCTTTATAAGTTTACAATTTTCAGGAAATGTCTTTATTTCAGTTTGATCTTTGATAAAATCTCTTATATCCTCATATTGTTCCAAACGTAAATCCAATACTCTTGATTGAACCTTTCTTATTGTTCTTTTTTTATCAATAACAAGAGTTGAAAATACAGAAATGAAAATTGATGCAAGTAAAACCCCAAACAAGTCCAAAATATTACCTACCATAAAGTGCGGTAGATTAGCCATGATTATTCCACCTCCTCATCATAAAGAAATGATGTGATTACATAGTCATTAGGTTTAAAATAATTACTTAATATTTCTACAGGAATCCCAACCTTCTTTGCAGTCATAGCTACAAGCATTTTAAAAAGTGACATTTCATTAACCAAATAAAATGTTTCACTTAGTTTAAGATAAAAGAACTCAATCATACCAGCCTCATCTTTAAAAGGTGGCTTTTTTAGAGATCTTAATTTATACAGCTCTCGAACCAAAGTTCTCTCAAAATCGACTTGCATTTTTACCATATCAAAGTCTATTACCATACCTAGTTTGGGAAGAAAATCCTTTAAAATACTATCAGTAACAGTTTCATTCAAAAACTCCCCGTTTGGCAAAGGTGTATTCATTAAATATTTATAGTACCCATCAAGTTTTGAAAAATATAGATAGACATACATAAATTGTTTATAGGATTTAGAATCTAGTAATTGAAGCCCATTGGTATGAAAATCATCCAGTTTTTTAATTGTATTTTGAAGTTCTTTTCTATTTTCAAAAATTGGAGGATATTCTACCGCAGGTCTATCCCTGAGTGTAATAATACCATACATAGCTAATTCATCCCGTATACTAAACTCAGTATCTAATATAACAGTTCTTTCATTAATCCTTGCCATTGAATCCAGTATTCCAAGATAGGCGGTTATTCTGTTATCAAGTACTTTTCCTTCTAGCTGATTTAATGCTTCCTGCTTTGAAAGCCATGTTATTGTAATAAACCCAACAGCACCCGCTACAATTATAGTAGAAATAAAGCCAAATATACCTTGCCACATAACTTCCGATATACCCCAAAAAATATCCTGCTCAGTCAATATCCTGATACCTCCTTGTACACTTTTGTAGATATATTGTAATTATATCATAGAACCTATCAATTATAACTCAAGTTATTGCTACTCTACCATAATCTATGACCTATATAGTAAACTAAAATAAAAGCACCCCAGCCAGACAGGCCCTCTAATTAAAGAGAAGCTAGTCCACCCAGGGTGCCTATTCTTTACCTACTTATCTACTTCCAATACTACTTTAAACTTTAAAGAAAACGGATTACAGGCATCTGACTCTGGAAGCCCATCAACTATCTCATATTCTCCATCAAGCTCATCAAAGAAAGCCTTGTACTCTTCGTATGTTGGTTCTATGATTTCAGCTACACCTTTTCTTTTTATGTGGTCAAGTAAACAAAAACTCTTGATGATCTTTACTCAAATCTTCAAATCTCATATTTTCCACCTCCTACTTAATATATAGAACGAGAATGGAAAATTTACTATTGTGAAATAAAAAAATCTCCCACAAGTATTCCTCCTGTG
>CAYRYO010000053.1:9983-11952 GCA_964428475.1 uncultured Tissierellaceae bacterium | reverse complement strand
GATTCTACCTTTTCTATTATCTTCTCTATACCTGTTAATTTCATCTCTGCCTGGACTATATCCCTTTTAATTGAACTTTCAACTATATTGTCTTTGACTAGGGATAGCAATTCTTCAAATTTGTAGATTTTAAATCTTTCAATATCATATTTCAAGGCAACTTTCTCAAGAAGGTATACCACCAAAAGCTCATAGGTAGAATTTTTATCGATCCCCATATAATCTGATAGCTTTGGAATTATATTTTCAAATAAAGATCTTCTATATGGCATTTTCTCAAGTTTTAATATGTCTTCTACTTGTCTAATTTGAATTTCATTTAAACTTAATAAATAGTTCAAATAAAAATCCTCATCACCTTTAGGCTCTATATAATACTTTTGCCCTATTAATCCCTTAAAGGCTCTCATTCCATCTAAATAACCCAATTCAATGTTTCTTCTAGCACTTCCTGCTTCGTAAAAGTATGTCTTTCCTATATCTTCCGATGGTGAAATTACAATTGAATTTGTGCCTTTTAAATCTACTTTCCTAGTAATACCTGGTGCATGTGTTCTTACCAAGATTAAATTTTTATATCCTCTATTCAAGAGCATTCTATATGGCAAATTATCATAAAATCCACCATCTAAGTATATATTTCCATCTATTCTTTCAAATTTAAAAAGTGGCAAATATGAACTGGCCAATAGATATTTCTTTAGATCTCCCTTTGGAATATCTTCTAAAAATATCTCAACTGCTTTGAATTCGGTAAGATTTACAGTGACAATGCCAAAGTCCTTGTTTGATTTTCTTATTTTCTCTTCGTCTATATACTCATCCATGAGTTTTTTTATAGGCCCTACATCTATGCCACCGTTTAAAACAAGTTTTTTTATCTTTTCACCTAAGAGCCCAATGTCTTCCTTTGACAATTTTAGATTTCTTATTTTATTTATTTCATTGTCATCTAAATTAAATACCTTCGAATAAGACACCTCATGCCAAAGATCATAGCATCTATCGTATTCTTCTTGTATTATCATAGCTCCATTTAATGCTCCAATAGAGGACCCCACTACTCCACCTATTTCAATTCCTACTTCTTGAATAGCCTTATATACTCCTGCATGGTAGGACCCTTTCGCACCGCCACCCTCTAATACTAATCCATACATATTATCACCCTTTTACCTTTTATTAATATCCTTTACTATTATATTTCCATCTTTATCTATTATGGTATTGAAAGCACTTGATATTTCCCTTAGATACTGAAGTTTTTCCTGCCTTGTCTTTTCATCTACGCTTTGTGGTCTACTATTTACTATATTAAAAGGTATTATCTTTATAGTTTCTATTTCACTGCCATCAAACTCTATTTGCCCTATCATGGTATTTGCCGTCAATGCATTTTTGCTACCAAATACAAAGTTTCCAAGTCCATAAAAAATTGGTCTTCCCTTGTATATCTCTATTCCCTGAAGCACATGAGCATGATGACCTGCTATTACATCCGCTCCCATATCTATCATCTTTTTAGCTGCTAGCGTCTCTTCTATTCTGGGGTATTCTTGAAGTTCTTTTCCCCAATGAACAGAAACTATAAGAATATCAACTTTAGCTTTCAATTCCTCTATCATCTTTAATGCTCCAGGCAACTGTCCATCATATGCTCCTACAAGGCCAGGTCTATTGGAGTTTGCCCACCATCCTACATCTGGCACTACTCTAGAAAATCCTAGTATTCCTATCTTGATACCTTCTTTATCTATTATCACTGCTTTCATTGCTTCTTCTTTATTGACTCCTGCTCCTACTGTCTTTATATCTCCTTCTTTTAAATATCTTAATGTATCCTTAAGACCTTGGTAACCATAGTCTAAAGAGTGATTGTTGGCTAGTGATACAACTTCTACACCTGCATCTTTCATATATGAGACATTTTTAGGATCTGATCTAAAATTAAATTGTTTATCAGGCCATT
>CAYRYO010000053.1:3518-9883 GCA_964428475.1 uncultured Tissierellaceae bacterium | reverse complement strand
CCTTTGTCAATACTGAGCTTTACATCTTCACTTTCACTGTCTAGATATTTCCCTAATATAAATACAGTTGCACTCGATACACATAAAATCAATGCGGTTAATGTCAATGCAATCCTAATAATCCTTTTCATCTCTTCCTCCCAAGCTTTTTATTTTAAGGATACCAAGTTGAAATTATTATCCCCTTGATATTTATACCCAAGTTTGCTACTAACTAATATAAAGTATCTAATATAGAGTATAATATATTTCTTATATTATTACATTACAATTCCTATACAAAGTAAAAAACTTAGACTAAGTCTAAGTTTTTTACTTTGTTATATTCTATTGTATCTTATTTTATTATATCTACTATTATATTGTCTATTTCCACAAATCCCTCTGTAGCTAGTATCCCTACATTGTTTATGGTATCCTCTATGGAATCTCCTACTATACCTATATTTTTATTTACCATTACTCCCTCTAATGCTAAGTAGGCTGCTATAACTGCCTCATATGCAGAAGTAGAAAGCTTGATTGAACAATTGTCCTTTGCACCATCGCATAACATTCCTGTTAAATTCGAAAGTAAATTTTCAGCTGCACCTGCTATTTGTCTATCATCTCCACCAAGCATCCAAGTAATTCCCGCCGCCGAGCCTACGCCTGCTGCTATGGCACATCCGCACATGGCAGAGAGTTTACCTGTATATAATTTTATATATTTATTTAACACATGTCCAAAAAATATCGCCTTGTAAAGTCTTTCATCATCTATATTTCTAGACTCAGCTACTGTAGCTATAGGAAGTATAACTCCTAACCCTTGATTTCCACTGCCTCCACTTGTCATTATGGGGCAAAGTCCTCCACCCATTCTAACATCTGAACCAGCTGCTGTAAATATTCTTGCATTTGTAGCTTCATCATTTCCTAGCTGGCCTTTTTCTTGAAGTCCATACAAGCTTCGCCCTACATTTAAACCACTATCTTCATTTAAACCTCTCTTAGCTGCCGCTTTATTTATATCTATTCCATCTTTAATAAATTCAATTTCATCTAGAGTATAGCTCTCAATAATCCTTGTTATTTCTGTAATTGTCATTTCTTTTAATGTATTGTAGTAGTCCTTGCCATTTGAACTTGTAGTTTTCTCATCATTTTTATATACTATCTCTCCGTTTACAGACACACTGTCTATATTATCATGACTATCCTTTAATACAGCCTTGACCTCTTCCCCATCTCCAATCAAGCAAAGTTCAACATATATATTTGGACCATCTTCAAGATATACAAGGCTTATCTCTTTTCCATCTATCCATTTATGAGCCAAATCTACAGATTCATCATCTACGTTTTTAAGTACCATAAGCCCAGCATCTGGATCTCCTTTAATCATTCCAAGCACTGCAGCTAAATCAAGTCCCCATTCCTTGGTACCTGGTATCATTACAGACTTTCCATTTTTAAATATATTTTTGCTGCTTGCTATAGTTATCTTCTCCACTTCATTCTTCATATGTTTTTTAGCTACAGCTGCTGCAAGGGCTACCGCTACAGGTTCCGTACATCCCACAGCTGGAACCGTTTCATTTTTTATCATTTTGAGCAGATAATCTCTCTTTTCACTAGCATTCATATTTAAACACCCCTTATCTATAGCTACATTTATTGCAAGTTTTATGCCAGAATATAGATAAAACAAAGCTCCTACAAGTTAGTCTAGGAGCCATTTATATTTATATAATTATTTTAACCTTTGACCTTCATTCGCATTATTGCGAATGAACTATTAGATCTTACACTTAATAGATCAGTAACTCAAGTAAATAATGATAAATACATTGTTTCAAGCGATTTCTCATTATTGCAAATAATTTCTCATTATTGCAAATTATGTTTGGCAAGCTTTCTATACAGAGTTGAAAGATTTATATTCAATTTCCTCGCTATAATCTTTTTATTGTCGGTAGTTTGTCCAAATTCATTTAAATACTTGTCTAATATATTTTTTTCATAAATATCTAATTTGTCAGATAGGGACATTTCAAAATTATCTTCTATAATATTTGTTTTTAATATATTTTTAGCTATATTTTCTGGCAGATTTTCAACCCTTATTATATTTTCTTTCACTATATTTACAAGGTACTCTATGGTATTTTCCATCTCTCTTATATTTCCTGGCCAAGAATATTTCGATATTGTAGCTTTAAGTTCCTGTGAGAATTGTTTCCTAGATTTTCCTAATTTTATACAGTTCTTTTCTAAGAGATATTCACTTAAAAGCTCTATATCATCTTGCCTTTCCCTAAGTGGGGGTATATTTATAGGGATTACATTTAATCTATAATATAAGTCTTCTCTAAACTCCCCGTTTGCAACCATTTCTTCTATATTCCTATTAGTTGCAGATATAAGTCTAAAGTTTATATTTATAGTTTCCTTTCCACCGACTCTCATAAAGCCTTGCTCCTGAAGAACCCTAAGTAGCTTTGGCTGTATATGAATAGGTAAATCACCTATTTCATCTAGGAAAAGTGTTCCCTTGTTGGCAAGTTCAAACTTGCCCATTTTCCCCTCTTTTTTTGCACCAGTAAAGGATCCACCTTCATAGCCAAACAGCTCTGATTCAAGTAGATTATCTGGTATAGAGGCACAATTTATAGCTATAAAGGGAGCCCTTTTTCTATCACTTTCATAATGTATAGCTCTTGCAAACAATTCCTTTCCAGTACCACTTTCTCCCCTTAGGAATACGCTGCTACCACTGTTTGCCACTCCACTTGCTATATTTTTAACTTCTCTTATTTTCTTGCTATTTCCAAGTATATCATTAAATATTATCTGCCTTTCGCCTTCTATTAGCTTATAGGCATCCTTTACCAAATCAAATGTTTTTTGCACTTCTATTATACTGCTGGTCTTTTTTCCATCCACTATTACTGGTATATGTCTAATTATAAAGCTCTTTTTTTTGCCCTTTATATTTATCTTTTTTTCAACCCTAAAACTCTCTTCTCCATTCTCATTTAAGTAGGGAAATATACTCTCTATATCTTTGCCTATAGTCTTGTCTTTATTTACATTTAGATATTTTTCTGTATTGAGATTTACAAACTTTATCTTTCCTCTTTCATCAGTAACTATTATTCCCTTGTCAAGACCATCTATTATCATCTTTGTCTCTTCATTTTGAATAGATATCTTCTTTATAGTGTGATTGTAATTTATATTTCCACACATTAAATCTGAAAGTTTGCTTAAAAAAACCAATAGATTTTCTTTTTGATCTTGTATCTTTTCCTTTTGCCCTTCATCAAAAGCTATCAGCCCTATGACCCCTTCCAAATCTCCATTGTTAAGTATTGGATACCCAAGAGTTGCCATTTCAGCACAATTGCCTTTTTGACTACATCCTATGCATTCCCTACTTATATTTGGCTTTTCAATTATCTGAGGCATCTTGGTATCTGCTACTACTTCAAATGAACAACTATTTGGAAGCCTAGACCCAATAGAGCCCTTGTATCTTCCTGTTGCAGCCACTCTATACATATTGTTGTCTATTATGGTTACATCAACTTTAAGTATGGACTCTATGGCTTCTGCTACTTCCTGAGCAGAAGCCTGTATATTAAATAAGCTCATATAATCATCTCCATTATATCTAGTATAATATACTTCTATCATTTATGAAATAATATTTTAGAGATGTGTATTATTATGTTATAATATTATGAAAATAGATTGATAGGGGGCATATAGATGAGTAGAAAATCTTGGAAAGAATATTTTATGGAAATAACTGAACTAGTTGCTAGCAGATCTACATGTGACAGGGCACTAGTTGGATGTATACTTGTAAATGATGACAATAGGATAGTATCAAGTGGATACAATGGTTCAGTATCAGGCAATCCCCATTGTGACGATGTAGGACATACTATGAGGGATGGACACTGTATAGCCACTATTCATGCTGAAATGAATGCACTACTCTACTGTGCAAAAGAAGGTATTTCTGTAAAAAATTGCACTGCCTATGTAACACATTTTCCCTGTTTAAACTGCACCAAGGCTCTTATTCAAGCCGGCATAAAATACATCTACTATAAAAATGAATATAGAATAGATGAATACGCAGTAGAACTTCTGCTTAATAATAATGTTGGTCATGAAAAGGTTTAAAGACAAGGGGACATGTTTCTTGTCCCCTTACTCCATCATTGCTTCCTTTGCTAATCTATCTGCTTCTTCATTGTATTCCACTCCACTATGAGCCTTTACCTTTATGAATTTCACATCTAGTTTATCTTTTACACTATCGTAAAATCTTTTGTATCTTTTAGTTCCATCTTTATTGGTTTTCCAATTCCCTTGTGCCCAATCTCTTATTCCTGTGTAATCAAAATGAAGATATAGGGTATCTTTCTTTTCTTTTAATGCAATTTCCATAGCTAGCATTGCAGCTTTTAACTCCCCAGATACATTTCTCATCTGAGCAAGTTCCATATCATCATCCCTACCACTATAAGTTTCTTTACCGTCTTTAGTAATCAATACCACTCCATAGCTATATGTGAATTTAGTAAGATCAAAACTACCATCTACATATGCTATTGCCTCATTTGCTTTTAAATCTATTTGTTGAATTAGTTTATCTTCTTTTATATCATCTTGACTGCCTAAACCACTAATCCTCTTAACAATAAGCTCACTTGGATTTGTAAATGCAAAGGCCTCTTCATATGTAGGAAATTTCTTATATATTGCACCACTATATCCTTTTACTTGCCTTTCACATTCTGCCCAGGTCTTATATACCCCAGGCATTTTACCTTCTTTCACCGCATAATAATATTTAGCCATTTTTCCACCTCTAGTTTATATTTACTTTAATTTATCATAGGAAATGTTAAATGTCTATATTTACTCTATGTTTCCTATATATTCCCTATATTCTGTATATTTCAAAGCATTGAATATTAATTAACAAACTCTTGATTTAATGGTATAATGACTGTATTAGATATTATCAAGCATTCTAGGAGGAGAAAAATGGATATAAATTTAATAGGCGTACCTTTTAAGTACGGTTGTGATAAAGATGGTGTAGAACTAGGACCTGATAGGCTTAGAACTGAAGGGATTATAGATTTTGCAAATAATCATGGACACAAAGTATATGATATGGGAAATGTCTTTGTTCCTAATATTCCTGCAGTTAATAAATACCTAGATCATCCTCAATTAAAGTATCTAAATACCGTAGCAATGGTAAATGAAAATCTAGCAAATAATGTATACTCTAGTCTAAAAGCAAATAAGTTCCCACTTATAATTGGTGGAGATCATTCTATAGCTATTGGTAGTATAGCTGGGGCTAGTAAGTACAAGAAAAAATTAGCTGTCATATGGATTGACGCACATGCGGATATAAATAGCGGTGATACTTCACCATCTGGTAATATTCACGGAATGCCACTTGCAGTTTCTATGAATGTAGGGCATCCTATACTTACTGACCTATATTTCCAAGGTCAAAAAGTAGATTCTAAAAATGTATATCACATTGGCGGAAGAGATATAGACCCAGGTGAATTTGAATTAGCTAAAAAACTAGATTTAGAACTCTATACAATGGACAAAGTAAGACAAATGGGACTTGAAACAGTAATAGACAAAGTAATAAAAGAAATTAGAAATTCAGATGTAGACGGGGTACACCTGAGCTTTGATATAGATGCCATGGATTCTAGCTTGGTTCCAGGAACTGGAACTCCTGTAAAAGATGGATTTAATATAGAAGAAACAAAACTTATCTTTACTAGATTTTTAGGAGAAAAATTTGTAACATCAATGGATTTTGTAGAACTCAATCCACAAATAGACCACGAAGACATGAGAACTTCTAAAGTTTGCATGAGAATTTTAGATCATATATTTAAGAAACTTTAAAACTAATTGGAGGTAATTATGAATAAGGATAGAATAGTAAATAAATTTTTAGATTATGTTAAGATTTACAGTCCAAGCTACGAGGAAGCTGAATTTGCTGAAGTCTTAAAAAATGAATTAGAGGATTTAGATTTTACTGTATATGTCGATGATGCAGGTAAAAAGGCAGGATCTAATACTGGAAACCTGATAGCCCATCTCAAGGGAGATAAAGACGTAGAACCCATTATGTTCTGTGCTCATATGGATACAGTTACTCCATGTAAAGATATAGAAGCTATTATAGAAGATGGAATCATTAAATCTAAAGGAAATACAATACTCTCAGCTGACGATAAGGCAGGGATAGTTGCAATACTTGAGGGAATAAGATATATCAAGGAAAACAATATCTCTCATGGAAATATCGAAGTAGT
>CAYRYO010000053.1:0-3418 GCA_964428475.1 uncultured Tissierellaceae bacterium | reverse complement strand
CTTCTTAGAATAGATGAAGAAACCACAGCAAATGTAGGGACTATCAAAGGTGGTATGGCTAGCAATATAGTAGCAGACTATGCTGAAGCTGAATTTGAGGCTAGAAGCCTTGATGCTGAAAAATTAAATAAACAAGTAAAACACATGGTATATACTCTATCCATGGCTGGAAAAGAATTTGATTCTAAAGTAGAAATAGAAGTAGAAAATGTATACCCTCCCTTTTCAGTAGACGAGAACAACAAAGTTATTGAAATCTCTAAAAAGGCTATAGAAAAGATTGGCGCAGTTTACAATCCTGGTTCTACAGGCGGTGGATCTGATACAAATATATTTAATAGTAAGGATATAAACGCCGTAACCTTAGATATTGGAATGACTAATGCACACAGCATAGACGAGTATATAACAGTTGATGATTTGGTTAAATCTACTGAGCTGGTTGTAGCTATAATTGAAAGCGTGTAGATATTAATTAAACTATTAAAAAATAAAATAGCCCTTATGTTTTATAGCAATTCAATTTTCATAATCATACTTAAAGCTGTAGCCAAAGATTTTAATCTTTATCGCTACAGCTTTTATTTTTACAAACTAATCTTTAATTCACAGTTTATTGAACACTTACATATCTAAAAATTCCCTTATCAGATCAAATTCTAATGGATATTCCATAATAATTGTTTCAAGTATAATATATTCATTGTTTTTTTCAAGTTTTAACAAATACTGACCTATTGTATCACTATCTTCTGCTTGATTATTTGCCTTACAGTCAACATAGGCATAATATATGTTTTCTTCTTCAGTAGCCTTTAAAAGCATTTGCAGTTCCGGATATGAGTCTTCTAAGGTAAGTACCATAGCTTCTATTTCCTCACTTATTTCCTCATTTAGCTCTACTATTTCTGTAGCTACTGGTCTTACAAACTTATACTCGCCTTCTATAATTCCCCAGCCAACAAAAGAATCCTCTGCAATTTCATCTTTGCTGACATTTGCAATTATATGGTCTTCTTTGAACTCTAAGTTTATAGTTCCACTATATTCCCAGGATTCATCTTCATATCTTGCAGTTAATTTATCATCTATGATTTCACCTTCAAATTCAACTTCAGCTATTCTAAAACTTGGTGCACTGCTAATAGCTACTATAGTCCCACTTATCTTGTTGCCGTCTACCTCAAATATATCTATAGCAGATCTGCCAAAGACTATTTCGAAGGCTGTAAATGTATACATATTATCCACATCAATATCCCATGAACCCAAATATCTTGAATAGTCTATATCCTCTTTTTCTTCTATTTCATGCTTTTCTTCATTTTTAATTTCTGTTTCTACTTGATTTTCTAGATCAGTTTCTACACCAGTTCCTACTTCAGTTTGCTTGCTACACCCATTTAAAATAAGTCCCAGCGATAATACCGCTACAATACCGAGCTTTCTAAACATCTAATCTTCCCCTTTATTCTTATATTTCTTTATATACTAGCTAGACTTGGTGGATTTAAGGCCAAACAAACTGCCCAGTATCCCAAGAATCAAACTTATAGACATTATTCCTATTAACATATATGGAATTATTTCAGAGCTTGCTGGCATTGGCATAAATAATATAGATTTTCCTATTTGCCCATATCCAAAGTGCAATAGACTAGCTATTAAAACACTAGCAACCACACCCCCACCAAGTGTTAAAAATAATCCTTCAAGTACAAATGGTATTCCAATGAAACTATCTGGAGCTCCAAGAAGTTTTAATGTCCTTATCTGCTCCCTATTATTGTATATACCCTGCCTGATTATATGAGATATTACAAATACCGTTGAAATACCAACTGCACCAACTACCATTATCCCTAAAATAGTAAGTATAGTTATAATGCTCTTTAACTTGTCTATTATATCCTTATTATCTCTAATATAATTTATCTCTTCTATTCTCTCAATCTCACTTAATATACTTTCTGATTTTTCTATATCTATCTTGACCTCTATAAAAGATGTAAATGGATTATCCTCAAATAAACTAAGTATATCTGCTTCCTCACCTAAAATATCTACCATTCTATCATAGGATTCCTTCTCTCCAACAATAGAAGCCTCATTTACTCCACCTATATCCCCTATCTTGCTTCTAATCTTTTCTATCTCACTCTCTTCCGCATCTTCTCTATAATATACATTTACCTCAGCCTCACTTTGAAGCACTTTAACTATATCCGTGCTTATAAACCAGCCGGAAAAGATCATAGAAAGTATAAAAAGTATAAATCCAACACTAAATATAGAAAATACATTGGAAGCAAAATCAACCTTAAATATAGTCTTAGCTTCCTTGAAAAAATGCCCTGTATTGTATACAAGAGTCTTCATCTAAACTTCACCTCTATTTTCAACAGCTATATTGCCACCGCTAACATAAATAAATTTTCCCTCTTCAATATCCTCTATCAAGTGAGTAGCATGTGTGGTAATCACCACTGCTGTATCTTCATGCTTTACCTCAGTCAATAAACTAAGTATATTTTTTGCATTTTCAATATCTAAATTTCCCGTAGGCTCATCTGCAAGTATAAGAGCTGGTTTCCTAGCTATAGCCCTGGCTATACCCACCCTTTGGGTCTCTCCCCAAGATAAATTCTCCACAAGTGCAAACATCTTATGCTCAAGCCCCACACTTATCAAGGCCTTATTTGCCTCTTGCTTTATCACTTTATTTGACATCCCCAGAAATCTCATGCCCATCATAACATTTTCCATAGATGTTCTTCCCTGAATTAATTTAAATTCCTGAAATATAGGGCCTATCATCTTTCTAAGGTCTCTTATACTCTTGTCTTGACTCTTTTTCATATCAAGTCCAAGTACCTTCAAACTACCACTAGTAGGATATTCTATCCCCATAAATAATTTGAGTAGGCTGGTCTTTCCTGACCCACTAGGCCCCGTTATATAAACAGTTTCCCCCTTATTTATTTGAAGGTTTACATCTTTAAGTCCAACAGTTCCATTCTTATATATCAAGGACAAATTCTTTGCTTGAATCACATTATCACTTCTTTCTAAAAAATATTTACAATAAGTTCAATATAAGTATCTTCAATTTTAACTGATTTAATCTTTACATTTCCTATAAGTGGCTCAAGATCTAAGATAAAATTTCCATCCTTAAATAATTCATCCATAGTTCCCTTTTCAAGTGGCATATCTAAAAACTTCCCTCTCTCTGGTTGAAACTTAAGAATTGTATTATCCTCTATTACGAAGCTACCAGTTAGATAAAGTTGTTTTTCAGGAACATTCATGGTAATCTCATCTTCTTCAAATATAAATTCCATCTGTGGTAAATTTTCATGAGAGGATACTATATTATTAAATGTCTTTTCCTTTATTCTTCCCCGTACACCCTTAA
>CAYRYO010000052.1:0-11984 GCA_964428475.1 uncultured Tissierellaceae bacterium | reverse complement strand
AGAAAAGCTAGGAGTACAAAGTTCATTTTCTAGACCAAGAGTAAGCAATGATAACCCTTACTCAGAAGCCCTATTTAAGACAATGAAGTATAGACCAGAATATCCATTTAAAGGCTTTAAAACCCTGGAAGAAGCTAGAAGTTGGGTAAATGAATTTGTTAAATGGTACAACACTGATCATTTGCATAGTGGAATTAATTTTCTTAGTCCATATCAAAGACATTATGGACTAGACAAAGATATAATGGAAAATCGCATTAAAACTTATGAAGAAGCTAAATCAAGACATCCACAGAGATGGACCAAAAACATCAGAGACTGGTCATTACCTGAATATGTAGCCCTTAATCCTATAAGTGAAGAAGAATTTGAAAACATTACCAAAGAAAAAGTTAGTAAACCAAATTAAAGATAGATTTGGCGTAGCGAACCATTGATATGGAGTGGCCTACATGGTAGCCTAAAAAGAAGGCATTACCGTTTCTACACATGTGCCTTCAGGTAATTAAACCATGTAGGTAGAGGCTCCATGTCAATGGCAAATCGGGAACGAAGAGAAATATTATGTAGAAAAGAAAATACGACATCTATGTTGACAAACACCGATCTATAGTTACTACAGAATATTTGTTAACCCTTAAATCTACAACCCTTGAAATATCATATGTTGGCATAAGCTTTATCAAGTGAGGTAATTCTTCTTTTATCATATCTTTTGCCGTTTTATTTTCATTATACTTTTGTTCTTTGGTGTTTAATTTCTCGAGTTGTTCTTCTAAATATTTATTAGCTTCTTCTAATGTTTTAAAACTATCTTTTTTCCCAAATACTTTTCTTCTTACATATTCTACTGATTTTTCAACATGCCCTTTTTCATTTCCACGCCTAGCGTTACAAAACCTGTAATTAAAACCATAGTACATGGATAATTTCAATAAATCTTCTGTAGGTATCTTTTCTGATTTGCTTACAAATCGTGCTACTGCAACTTTCATATTGTCATAAACTATTTCTTTATGAACTCCTCCAACATGATTGAAAAATCTTACATGAGAGTCTAAAAAGCTTTCCATCTTTTGATTTTGATAAAGATATGCAAATCTGTAGTTACCTTTTGCTGTTGTCATTACAGCCATTTGTATAGATTTAGATTTACCATTAATATCTAAATTAACATGTCCCCAATCAAATTCACTCACATCTCCTAAAGAGTACTCTTGTCTTATATATGCTTCTTTTTGATCATTTAGTTTCTTTTTAATATAGTTAGAAACAGTTGAATAGCTTATGTCATAGCCTTCTTCTTCTAAACATTCATGAATATCTATATTTTTCTTTTGCTGCTTTCTTTTACCTGTTTGTCTCTTTAACTCATTTTCTTTTAGATAAAAATCTATCTTACTAATTATTTCTTCTGTTAATTTTATCCTAATTCTATTACTTGAATCATATTTTGGTGGATCAACAATATCCTCAGTTAAAATTAATTTATCCTCATCTCCATCTAAAAGCTGTCCTCTTTTTTCTTCGTATTCATTCATATATTTTCTTATTGTCTTTCTATCAAATCCTGTTTCTCTATGGATTTCCCACTGTGATTTACCTTCTAAAAAGCTAGATATTATTATTTTTTGCTTGTCCATTAAACTTATCATCCCCTTGCCTCCCTATGAATTGTCATAGGGTTATTATATCTTTCCTCTAGGGGAATTTTCAATTAGAATTTGGGGTACTTTTAGAATATCATAAACATTCAATGTATTTAAAATCATAGCATATTTATGATGTATTAGGGTAAAGGTGAAGTATAATTTAAAATTACTGAAAAAATAATAAAGGAATGAATAAAATGAATTCAAATAAGATTGAAAATAAATCTAATCAGATTTTACTGCTAAAAAAAAGCAAACATGGTATAATGAGAATTTTATTTGGAAGAACAGGAATTGTTATTTTTCTTTTAATAATACAGGTGTTAGCATTATTTGCTATATTTAGGTTTTTAGAAGGCTTAATTACATATGCAGTTAGTACATTATTAGTGTTTTCAATATTCATGGTAGTATATGTCATTAACTCAGAACATAATACAAATGTAAAGTTATCTTGGATTATATTGATTATGCTATTGCCTGGATTTGGAGGTTTGCTTTATATTTTTATAAAAGAAGATATAGGCCACCGTACTATTAAGAAACGATTAAAATTAATAGTAAAAGAAACTCAGACAGAATTTGTGAAACAGGAACATTTAATGGAACAATTAAAGTCAGAAAATAAAGGACTTTATAATTTAGCTACTTATACTAAGAAAACAGGTGGATTCCCAATATACCAAGCTTCTTCAACAAAATATTTCCCTCTAGGTGAAGATGCATTTAGAGAAATGCTAATACAATTAAAAAAAGCTGAGAAATTTATTTTCATGGAGTATTTTATAGTTGATGAAGGATATATGTGGGGGCAAATTTTAAAGGTTTTATTTGATAAAGTAAAAGAAGGTGTAGAAGTTAGATTTATGTACGATGGAACATGTGAATTTTCCTTATTGCCTCATAATTATTCAAACAAATTAAAGGAATTAGGTATTCAATGTAAGGTGTTTGCTCCAATTCGTCCTTTTCTTTCAACTCATTATAATTACAGAGATCACAGAAAGATATTAGTCGTTGACGGTCGTGTTGCCTTTACTGGGGGAATAAATCTTGCTGATGAATATATAAACAAAATAGAAGTCTATGGTCATTGGAAAGATACAGCTATTATGATTCGCGGACAAGCAGTAGAAAGCTTTACCATAATGTTTTTACAAATGTGGAATGCCAATGAAGAAAATAGAAGTTATATGAAGGACTTATACAAATCTAAACCATTAAAGAAAAAAGAAAAGGGATATGTATTGCCATTCGGCGACTCTCCATTAGATAATGATAAAGTAGGGCAAATGGTATATATGGATATATTAAATCGAGCAAAAAATTATGTATATATTATGACACCTTATTTGATTTTAGATGGTGAAATGGTAGCTTCTTTACAATTTGCAGCTAGAAGGGGGATTGATGTAAAAATTTTAATGCCTCATATCCCTGATAAAAATATTGTATTTGCTCAATCCCGAAGTCACTATAAAGAGTTAATAAAATCTGGTGTCAAAATATATGAGTATACGCCTGGATTTATACATGCTAAAGTATTTTTAAGTGATGATATAAAGGCAGTTGTTGGAACAATTAACCTTGACTATAGAAGTTTATACCATCATTTTGAATGTGGTTTATATATGGAAGAAGTATCAGCTATTTTAGATATTAAGTCAGACTTTAACAAGACCTTTGAACAGTCTCAGAAGGTAACTTTAGATGATATTAAGAAGTATAATATTTTTATGACTATAACCGGAAAGGTATTGAAACTATTTGCTCCATTGATGTAGGCCTAACTACTTTGCTTTTAATGAATGAATCCTGAAATCAAAATGTCCCTAGCTGGTGAAAGTAAGGACATTTTGATTGTTTGCTTTCTTGCATGTGGAACTCATCCATATCCATTAAAACGCTTGTTTCCCAAGCCATTCTATCCTTATAAAACAAGTTTTTCATAGATAGCTCCTTTCTTTACAGTTTCTTGTTGTAGTAGCTATATCATCTCCTCATGCAATAGTGAAAAGGTGCACTCAAACACGTATCTTACCTAAAAACCCTAATACTATCTTTTTATACTTTTTATTATTAAATGTACCTTGCTATCATCAATTAAAAGGGGATATGAAAAGCCCTTATTAATTATGGCTTTTGAGCCAATAAAACAAATGATAGCGGATACCCTAACCCATCATATACCTCACTTACTCCTACATCATAATCGAATTCATCAAATTTTTGCAAGACTAAGCCGGATTGAATTAATACATTTATAATCTGAGAAGTCGTATGCGCATAACTCGTAAATGTCTTTGATTCATATTCCGGGGTCATATAGTTCATACCACAATTGTCTATCCAAGGTTGGTCCCGCATATATTTAAAAGTAATTTTATTAAGATTGTTAGAATCAAATTCATCATCACTTGGTAGTGGCAACATATTCATGAATGGATGAAAATCATGTATCAGCAGAAGACCGGATGGTTTCAAACACTTAATAGTGATATCAAAAAGCTCATTAAGGTCACGAAACCAAGTAATTGCGCCTATTGTAAAAAATATAAAATCAAATTGATTGTAATACTTTTGATCCATTTCTAAAATGTCACATGCAACAAAGTCACATGCAATACCAGCCTTATTGGCAGTATCCCTAGCTTGCTGAATAATATTCTTAGCAAAGTCAAACCCTGTTCCAGATGCCGGCCCCAACTGCATTAGAGACAGAAGCTCGCGCCCATTATTACAACAGAATTGGGCAACAGATTTCCCTGTAAAATCTATATTTTCAACTTCCTTTACAATATCAGGATGCAAAAACGGTAGACATTCTTCTTTAAGTTTCGCGTAGTTATCCTCACCCCAATTTTCTTTTCTGTTTTCAAAAGCTTCTTCCCAGGCTTCTTTATTCATTTTTCTATAATCCATTTATTACACTCCTAACTTAACTTTTGTCGTAGTATTTATACTATATCTTCACATATAACATTGTTGAAATAGTTTTTTCCTGTTGAAGATGATCAAAACAACTGTCACAAGCATCATAATCTGTAATAATGTTATCGCGCCTGTTTTTGAAAGAATCAAAGGCATCATTCCCAATGAAGTGTTTGCCATAGTATGGAATAAGATAACCCCCAAAATATTACCCTTGGTATTAATGTATAATATTGATATTTGGATCGTAATCATCAGCGTATAAAGAATGTAGCCACAAAAGGCGAATACAAAACTGTAACTATTTGCTAGTTTTGATTGAATTGTGGTAGCTAGAAAAAATAGTGGCAAATGCCATAAAGACCAAATTAGGCCTAAAATAACACTTGCATAAAACGGTCTATAGATAACAATCATCTTTCCAAGTAAGAAACCTCTCCATCCAGCTTCTTCACCCAGAGGACCCATTAAAAACATAATGTATATAAATACCAAGGGTATCGCATAAACAGGAAATTCCGAATTTGGTATAGTCCTACCAGATAACTGTAACACGGTATAGGATAGTAGCATTGTTATTGGCATAAGTCCAAAAATATATAAATACCATTTCAAGCTGATTTTTGGGTTAACTATTCTTTTCGCTGATTTTATAAAACCCTTTCTCCCGTTGATTTTATACTCCATAAGCAATCCTACAAAAGACGGAATAAACGCACCTATCACAATTAATGTTTCATTCGATATCCTCATATTAAATTCTGATAATGTCAACAACCATATGCCCCAGGTTAATGCAAAGGTTAACGCTAAATACATTAAAATTTCTTTGAAGTTTTTCTTGTTATACATAATTATCCTCCATCAAAATGATTAAAGTATAATATCATCATAATGCACATCGAATATTTCAAATTTGTACCATGTAAATTGTCCATCCTCAAGATTCCAGGATATTTCTAATTTGGTTGGTATGTTAATTCCACTCGTATTTTCATATTTTTTTACTGTTGCAACCCACTCAGTTGGATTTGTATCCTCTATATCCCTGTATCTTAATGCTAGAAACTTTGTTAATTTCCCAGTACTATCAAAGTGAAAAACTGCAGAGCCAGTACTACCACCATATGACATAGTAGCCCTTGCACTAGAATTATCAATAGTTTCCCACTTAATATAGTCACTAATTGCTGCTGATGGAAACCAAATGATTTCTCCTAAATAACGTTGTATGGTAGATTCGTTTATCTTTGAATTATCCGAAACATTCACAACTGGTAAAAGCCCTGCCAATTTTATTTTCATTGATCCCTGACCGTCCTTGAATAAATCTCTTCCAACCACAGGAATACCCATCATAGATGTTCTTACGTTCCAAATAAATGACGGTTGATTGATTGTAAAGTATTGCTCTGCTTCTGCTTCCATCCAGTCTTTTTGATCTGGTTTCAACTTCATGAAACCCTTTTGTCTTAAATATACAGTCTCAATTTGTTTTCTTCCGATTACACCAGAGTAATCCAGCCATCGCTTTACTGGCATTGGTAGGTCTTTAATCAAATCTTCAGTTATAATTTGCTCTGTCATGATATTTTCTGATAGAATGACTTTTCTTTCTTGATTTACCTGTAAATTAAAATTCCAAAGCGAGAATCCCATAATGACTATCATTAAAATCAGTCCAATAAATAATACTTTTATCATATCTACCTCCTTGTATAAACTATTTAATTTATCGTCTAAAGCTCTGAATTAAGCATTATCCAAAGCAGTTAATTGATTTTATTGATGAATAACTTTAAAAGTCATAAAAACTACTAAGTCATTTTCTCTAAATTCAAAATTAAGAGCCTTTGCATCCTCTTTAAAAAATTTCAAGTGTCCTTCTTGCCAATATTCGAGAGAGCCATCTCCCTCTCCTTCTATTTGTGCATGTTTTTCAGTGATTTCATTAAAGGGAATAATTTCTACTTCTGTCACTTCAATAATACAAGCTGCACTTCCGCTGAAGTCTGTGATTATATGCAGATCTTTTTCTTTTGGAAGAGCTTCCCTTTCTATCTCATAGGATTTCTTTAAGCTAGCAGTGGCTCTTTTAATTCCACGTTTCGTTAAATCTGCTAAATTATTTGCGTCATTTTCATTATTACAAAAATGCCATGCTTCATATGTCTTATCCGATGTTATAATAGACTCACCTATACACTTTAGATAATCTTCCCACATAGTTTCTACAGTCATGTTCAATCCTCCTTATTATATTTATTTCTATTATTGTTTTTTAATAAAAGTATCAATTACAGCACCTACTATTAATCCTATTGCTGTTCCAATTCCGGTCCAAAGAACATTTCCTGTTATAGCTATGCTTACCACCGAACCAATTGCCGTACCAAAAATCAATCCTATTCCAGCAAATGGAACCCTGGTAAAATCCCTCTTATCTTTCATTGCAATAACCTCCTCACTTATTTTAAATCTAATATACATATACGCCTAATAAAATAAAAACAACTGACACTAAAAATACAAATATATTCAAGTTCCTCTTTTTTCGAGGGTCATTCAAGACTGCTGATGCAAATTCTCTAAATTTATCATAGTTAAACTGTAAAGCTAAAATTTTTGTTAGTGTTAGGGAAACTAGAACTCCCATAATCCAACCGTACTTAACATCTGAAGTGAAAACTTGATACCAAGTATATACAACCAAGACAAAGCCTAGAATCACCACTACATCAACCCATGCCGGTTTCTTCTCTGTATAAGCATGATCCATTTCCCATTTATTCCATTTGTCACCTAAGACAACCATTAAAACTCTTGTAATGATTCCTACAGTTGCCCATCCAAAACATAAGCAGCTAAAATAATTAATTTCCATTTTATCACTCCTAGTATACCCACTAACCATTGTGGTAAATTTGTATTAACCTCAGCGGGCAATTTCAATTCACATTCTCCCTTAAAATTACTTGCGAGTCATTCTATCTATTTCCTAAACATATAATAAATTTACTACCCTTTGTGTCCATCTATATAAACCACCTTATTGTCCTTTACAATTTCAACCCAGGCATTTTCATCAATCTTAGCTGGTAAATTTAATTCCTTGCTACTGTCATTATATTCAATATTTCTAAAATATATATTTAAATCTTGTACGGCATCGGGATACTCTGACATAGCGTTGATTATAAAAAAAACGAGCATTCCGATAAATATCCCAATACCTTATCCACCCTACCTACCGCTTCTTCTCCGTAGAGCTCTGCTATAACTTGGAGATTTTTCCTACCTGATAGATTTTCATAAAATGCAGGAGCCTCTATCATTGCCCCAATCAACTTCCTTGCTTCATCCTTATAACTTTGCACCAATTCATTCTTTATATAGATACTTCCATCAGTTGGTTTCAAAAAACCCAGCATCAATTTTAATGTGGTAGTTTTACCTGCTCCATTAAGACCTAATAATCCATAGATATCTCCCTTTTTCAATCTAATATTAATGTCACTTATTATTTGTCTATCCTTGATTTTTTTGATAATCCTTGAGTTTTTATTATATACATATCTTCCATGTTTACCTTCCTTTCATATTAATTTACTATTGTAATTTTAAAGTTTCAGTTCAAAACTCATTCTCAATTACTAGTATATTAAATGATTATTTAGTTTACCTTAAGCAAACCTTTAGATTGCATAAATATTAATTAGTCGGACTATCATCTTCTAGCAAAATATTTCTGAAACCCTTCTGTTTGTCATATCCTATATTCCCTCTTGAAAAAGACCCTGGTTTGAAAATTGGACATATTGTAATGAAATACCTGATTGAATTTTTCGAGATTTAGTACAGGCATTTAACTATCGTTCATTTTTTCTGCAAATTTAGAAATATTCTCTCTTAATATACTTGATTTATCTGAATTGACCTTAACAACTTTCTTCACTACTTCTTTTTCGATAAATCGCAACTTATCAAATATAAATTCTCCTCCAAAATATTCTTTTGACTTTGCCGTTGCTAAAAGTTCTCTCGGAAAATTTTCATTTAATTGTTTCTCCAGAATTTCTTCACTTTGCATTCCACATATAAATAACCCTATCTTTTTCTCTTTTAGAATTTCTAGGTTGTTGTAAGAAAATTTTGAAACTTCTTTTTGAATTTTACCCATGTATATAGGTCCTCCAATTATTACCTTTTCGTATTTAGAAAGATCTATTCCACTAGCATCTTTAACATTTATCAAGTCGACTTTTTTATCTAATTTTTCTTTTAAAAGATTAACACACTTTTCTGTACACCCATGTTTACTTCCGTAAGCAATCAAAATATCCATTCTCTCCCTCCTAAATTAATCATTACTTAACCCATTTTCAATTGCCTTTAGATACACTTTTAAAAATGGTATTCATACTCTAAGCACTCCTCTATATTATTTTAAATTATCTCCTTTCAGCTATATTTGAAATTGTATGGTGGATAAAATGGTGAGTTAACCTCTGTTTTTGCTCTTTTTTTATGTCTTTTTCTATAATTAATTTAACAATAAGTCCTAATGTTGAAACTGCAATCATTTGGGCAGTTAACTCAATTTCTTCTTCAGAAATAATTACATTTTCTTCTCTATACAGTTCCTCTAGAGTTTTGTAGAGTAAGCCTAGGGCAGGCTTTTCTTTTGAGGCTCCCTTGAAGAGTGAAGATGTGTGCTTTAGCGAATCCTCAGATTGGTTTAACTGAGCTGATAAAAATTCTTCTGGCATACTTAAAGCTATGTCAATATATTTTTTTGTCATCTCCATTAACTTGTCTTTTGGAGCTTTACTCTTTAGATTTGTAGAAAAAAGAGCTTCTACTATTTTTTTATATCCTATTTCCATCAATTGATTTAATATTTCTTCCTTGTTTTCAAAATAATGATATATAAGAGAAGGTGAATATTGAATCTTCTTAGCTATTTTTCTAATAGATACACCTTCAAATCCCTCCTCAATTACAATCTTCTTTGCTGCCTCTAATATGAGTTCTCTCATCTGTATTTTTTCTTGTGCCCTTCTGTTCTCTATAGTCATTGTACTCTCCTCTTTTCTTAACATTGTTCTATATTTAAACACTGTTCAATTATAAAATAGCATCTTCACCCTTTATTGTCAATAAGAATTTACTTATTTTTCATATATATGAAAAAAGTGATTAAGATTTTACTCTTAATCACTTTTAATAAAATTAGCCATTTTATAAATGACATTTCCAAACTAAATATTAGTATATCCTATCCAGAGCTTGTTGTTTATAAGTCACTCATTATAGGTTATTTTACTTTAGATTTTATAACATCGTAACCCAGTTTATCAATTGCACTTTCTATTTCTTCAATTGATATCTTATCTTCATCAAAATCAAGTTTTACTTTACTTGAATTAAATGATACTTGTGCTGAATCTTTACCTATACCTCCTAAGCCTTTAAGGGCACCTTCAATTTTTAGTGTACAAGATGGACATGTTAAAGTTTCTAATTGGATTGTTGCTGATTTCATATTATTATCTCCTCTCATTTTTAATAATTTTTTTTAATCTTTCACTCAATCTAACTATACCCTATTTTACTAAAGCAAACTTTGACCTTGGTCAAATCATTTATTTCATTTTTTTAATTCATAACCTAACAATCTCATACCATTAAGAATAACTACTAAAATACTGCCTTCGTGCACTAGCATTCCAATTGACATATTCATCCATTCACTAAATAGTACACTGGCTAATAATACCAAGACAACTCCTAAGGCAATAAATATGTTTTGTTTCATATTTCTAGCCGTAGATTTTACTAATCCAAGAGCATGTGGCAAACGACTAAAATCTGA
The DNA here is from genome assembly GCA_964428475.1 of uncultured Tissierellaceae bacterium. Taxonomy (GTDB): domain Bacteria; phylum Bacillota; class Clostridia; order Tissierellales; family Tissierellaceae; genus JARICQ01. The sequence continues at coordinate 1,526 of CAYRYO010000052.1, read as the reverse complement.
ATTCATCAAAACAACATCAGATGTTTCAATAGCTACATCTGTACCACTTCCCATTGCTATACCAATATTTGCTAAGGCTAGTGAAGGACTATCATTAACTCCATCTCCAACGAATGCAACTATTTGCCCCTCTTCTTCAATTAACCTTTTTACAAATACTGCTTTATCTTCAGGTAACATGTTCCCATGGGCTTCAGTTAAGCCTAGTTCACGACTAACAACGTCAACAGTTCCTTGATTATCACCTGAAAGCATAATCAGGTTTTTGACTCCTAATTTCCTTAGCTTTAGTAGATCTTCTTTAACTCCTGGACGAATTTGGTCACGAATACCCATTACAACTTTTAATTGTCCATCAACTGAAGTGACAACCAGTGAGTTCCCATCTTTCTCTAAACGCTCTACATCAGCTTTAGCCTTTTCACTTAGTTCAACATTTTCTCTTTCCATTAAAGCAACATTACCAACAGCTAGCCTATGACCATTGACACTTGCCACAATTCCTCCACCTTTTACAACTTCAGTATCTTTAACTGCTGCAAATCTTGTTTCACCTATTTCCTCTAAAACCGCCTTAGCCAATGGATGATCCGATTCACGTTCTATACTTGCTAGATAAGATAAGCTTTCAGTAATATTCTCTCCGTAAGTTTCTGTTACTGAGACTGATGGATTTCCTATAGTTAAAGTACCTGTTTTGTCGAATACCATTGTATCTAATCTACTAAAATCACGAATAACTTCACTACCTTTTAGTAGAACACCATGACTTGCTCCATTTCCGATACCTGCAACATTAGATACTGGTACACCGATAACCAATGCACCCGGACAACCTAGAACAAGAATAGTAATTGCAAGCTCAATATTTCGTGAAAATAACCATACTATAATTGCTATAACAAGAACTGCAGGTGTATAATATTTTGAAAATCTATCAATGAAACGTTCTGCTTCTGATTTTGAGTCTTGCGCTTCCTCCACCATTTCAATAATTTTACCAAAAGTTGTGTCTTCGCCTACACGGTCAGCGACTATTTGGATAGTTCCATTATCTAATATTGTACCTGCAAATACATTTGATCCTTTTCTCTTTCCAACGGGCAATGATTCTCCTGTAATGCTTGCTTCATTAATACTACCTTCACCAGTTAAAACTGTTCCATCAACAGCTACCTTTGCACCAGTTTTAACAAGTATAATATCACCCACATCAACTTCGTCTACTTCAACTTCTTCAAATTCTCCGTTTTCCATTTGTTTTAGTGCACTTTCTGGCGCCATTTCTGTTAGTTTCTTTATAGCTGAGCGCGTTTTATTTAGTGTACGCATCTCTAAAAATGCACCAAACAAGAAAAGAAATGTAACGATTGCAGACTCTTCAAAATTTCGAATTACAAAAGCACCAACAACTGCGATTGTAACTAAGACATCAATACTAACTACTTTTACCTTCAAAGCTTGATATGCCTGAATAGCAATAGGTGCTACACCTAAAACAGATGCAATGATTAATGACCATTCAA
>CAYRYO010000051.1:0-12021 GCA_964428475.1 uncultured Tissierellaceae bacterium | reverse complement strand
GTTCTAAGGACTATTAGATTTTTGTAGTTTGCTATATCATTTGCCATAGAACCTTCTGCGAACTCTATATAGGCTTCATCAACTACTACAAGTGAGTCAGTATTTTCTAATAGTTTTTCAATATCAGCTTTAGGGATTAAATATCCTGTGGGATTATTTGGATTGCAAACCAAGATGAGCTTTGGCTTTATCTCCCTTGCCTTATCTATCAATGTATCTATATCCAGAGAAAAATCCTCCATATTGGGACGAGGTAGCTGCCCCCCTATCCCTATAAATTCAGCCCCGTAGATTTTGCTGAATATATTGTACATGCTAAATGTCGGGACAAATGAAAGTATTTTGTCGTGACTCTCTATGAATGTCTTCATGACTAGTTCTATCATTTCACTTGACCCATTACCCGCTATTATATTGTCTTTATCTACTCCTATATAGTCACTGATTTTCTCTCTTAAGACTTCGGCACTACTATCAGGGTATCTATTTATACTTTTTAAAACTTCGAGGTCTATATCCTCTGCGTTCTTAAAGAATAAATTGGCTCCTTCATTGGCATCTAGTTTTATCCTATATGGACTATTATTTTCCTTGTATTCTTTTAGATCCCTTATACTATCTCTGACCCAATCCATTTTTGTCCTCCCCAAACCTTATTTTAACTGAATTTGCATGTCCATTTAAGCCCTCTTCCTCAGCTATTCTCACTATTGAATCCTTTGACTTTTCTAATGCTTCCTTGCTATAGTATACAAGGGAAATCTTTTTGATGAAATCATCCACTGATAATGCCGATGAAAATCTAGCTGTTGAGCTAGTTGGTAGAGTATGATTTGTACCTGCAAAATAATCACCTACTGGTTCTGGACTGTAGTCTCCTAAGAATATAGCCCCTGCATTTTTTATCATTTTATACCATTTAAATGGATTTTCTGTTAGTATTTCTAAATGTTCTGGTGCTATTTTATTTGCTAGCTCTATTGATTCTTCTATAGAAGCTGTTATTATAATGGCCCCAAAATCTCTTAGTGACTTTTCTATTGTAAGTTTTCTCTCCAGCTTTTGGGCTTGCACTCTTAACTCTTCTTTTACTGCCAATCCCAATTCCTCATCATCTACTGCCAGTATTGAGGCTGCCATTTCATCATGTTCTGCCTGCGATATCATATCTGCTGCAATGTATTTTGGATTTGCGTATTTATCTGCTATTATCATTATTTCACTAGGGCCTGCTATCATATCTATACCTACATAGCCAGAAACTTGTTTTTTGGCCATTGCTACATATATATTTCCAGGCCCTGTTATCTTGTCTACACTTGATATCTGCTCTGTTCCAAATGCAAGAGCTGCTATAGCTTGGGCCCCACCTATTTTATATATTTTATCTGCACCTGCAATCTCAGCTGCAAATATTACCACATCCTTGATATTACCGTCCTTATCAGGTGGAGTTACTACAATGATTTCCTCAACCCCTGCTAGTTTTGCAGGCACTACATTCATAAGTACCGTTGAAGGATAGCTTGCCTTTCCACCTGGAATATAGACTCCAACCTTCTCTATAGGTCTTACTATTTGCCCTATCATCGTATCTTCTTCTTCTATAAAATAAGACTCCCTTATTTGTTCCCTGTGATAGGTCTCTATATTGTTTTTTGCTAGTATTAAGTCATTTTTTAAATTGTCGTCTATATTTCTTCTAGCTCTGTCTTTCTCTTCTTCGGACACTAAAAAACACTCTAAGTCAGCCCCGTCAAACTTCTTAGTGTAATGTCTTAATGCACTATCTCCGTCTATCTTTACCTTTTCTATAATCTCTTTTACATCTTTATTTATATCTTCAAATTCTAATTGATTTCTAGAAGTTAGTTTTTTAAGAAAATCTTCATTTTCACTTACCTTTATAAGCTTAATCATCATTCATACCCCCATCTATTAGCTTTATAAGCTCATTTATCTCTTTGTTCTTAAATCTATAGCTAACTCTATTGCATATAATTCTAGAGCTTATCTCAAACATTTCCTCTATGATTTCTAGCCCATTTGCCTTCATGGTATTTCCAGTTTGAACCAAGTCAACTATTACATCTGAAAGCCCTACTAATGGTGCTAGTTCTACTGAACCATTTAATTTTATTAGCTTTACGGTCTGGCCCTTATTTCTAAAATATTCCTTTGCTATCTCAGTATACTTTGTAGCTACCCTAAGTATTTTGTCATTTGGAATAGCTACACCCTTTATCCCAGCAAGTGCAAATATGCACCTTCCAAACTTTAAATCATAGAGTTCGTATACATCACTTGGGCTTTCGAGTATCATATCCTTTCCTACTATACCAAGATCAGCAACTCCATTTTCCACATAAATCACTACATCAGATGATTTTACATATATAAATTTTAATTTATTCCTCTTATCTTCAAATATCAATTTTCTTGAATCTTTTTCTATTGAATTTGAAAGCCCTATCTTATCTAAAAGCTTGTAAACTTCATCCCCTACACTTCCCTTTGATATTGCTATAGTTAAGTAATCCATTTCATCTACTCTCCTTTATACTATTTCCGTTAATTCATCTATATCCATTGAAAATCCTATAGCTGGAATCCGTCTTCCAAACTTCTCTGTAAAGCTATCATATCTTCCTCCACAGATTATATCTTTATAATAATTTGGGTAGTATCCCTTAAAGATAAGCCCATCGTAATAACTGAACTCCATTATCATTGAAAAATCATACTGTATATATTTTTGATAATTAAGGGTTTTTATATATTCATTTAAATCTTCAATTTCTTTTAAAGCTATTTCCATTCTTTTGTTAATGCAAAGTGCTTTGGCTTTATCTATTATATCTTGGAAGCTTCCCTGAAGATCCAATAAACTCTCTAGTCTTATCTTCATATCATCTTCTATATCTTTTTGGGTCAAAAAATCATTTAACTCAAATCTATTCTTTGTATAAATAAGTTCTTTTAACTTTGCTATATCTTCATTTCGAAGCCCTATACCCTCTATTAATCCCATTATATACTTGCTATTTGAAATTTCTAGAATAAAATCTCCATTAAACTTATCCAATATATCCAAGACAATATTCGTTATCTCCTTATCAAGTTCAATTGTTCCTCCTATACATTCAACTCCAATTTGCCTTATTTCCTTTATATTTGAAGTGGAATCTTTTCTAAATACCTTTGAATCATAATAGAGCTTTATAATGCGGTCTTGTTCTACCTTGGGTATTATTCTTTTTAATATTCCAGTAGTATTATCAAGTCTAAGTGTCAATAAATCCGAATTATTATTTACCACCTTTACCATTGACTCCATTTTTTCCTTGTCATAAATAGCCTTTTTAACCTCAATGTCCTCTAAGGATGATAATTGAATCTCTGTATACTTTTTATCTAAAAAAATATCTTCAATTCCCTTTTTCACTTGGTATATCTTTTTATAATAGTCCATTTCATCTTGAATATTTAAATATTTCATCTCTATCTCCTTTCATCAATTAAAATACAAAAAGGGAGAGCCCATGCATCTACATGGACTCTCCCTTTTCCCATCATAGATACAATCCCCAAATTCACAATACAACTAGGGATTGCATCTAAACAATTGTTTGACACAAACCCTCTAATTATGATGGATATGATGGTTATTTAATTTTATATTCTTATTTAATTTTATACTTATTAGTATCATAATGATTTCTCTCCCCACTTCGTCTTTGTCACGCACTAAAGCATATTGATAGTATAATACTTTTACTTGGATAATGCAAATCTTTTTTAAATTTATTTTTTAAGCAAAAAAACTTATTATCTTTCTTATAAATATCACATACCATTTTGCCTTTTTAAGATTGTCTTTTGTCACTAATTCACTCTGGTATAAAAGATTTTCATACTGTGTCACTTTTACCCTTCCTATTACTTGACTCTTTTTTATTGGCAATTTAAGATTTTCATCTATCTCTACATTTATCTTTATATCCTCATCCTTTTTAACTAATTTAGAAAACTTTGTATTTGGAAATACATTTATCTCTTGGACTTCTCCATTTTCAAAGTATATTGAATCTACTGGAAGATCAGGGTCTAAAAATACTTTATTAGAGTAATTATTTAATCCATATCTTACTAGGATTTCACTCATCTTATTTCTTGTATATAAATCCTCTGCTCCCATTACAATCGATATAAGTCTAAGTTCATCGCTTTGACCCTTTTTTGCATCTTCTTTAAATGTAGATACATAACAATATCCTGCCCTATTTGTAAATCCTGTCTTAAGTCCATCTACTTGGCTTATCTTTGGAATTAGTGGGTTTGAATTCCATTGAAAAAAGTCCCTATCTACCATACTAATGGCTTTTAACCTTGAAATATCAAGTATATCTGGATAGTAATTTACTATGTATCTTGAAAGTTCAAAGAGTTCTCTTGTAGTCATTTGATTTTGGATATCTTGAGGATATATGGGAAGTCCTGTTGAGTTGTAAAACACTGTATTTGATAGTCCAATTTCCTCTGCCTTTTTATTCATCATCTCTGCAAATTTTACCTCTGTAGCCCCTACATGTTTTGCCAGTGCATAAGTTGCATCATTTCCAGATACCACAAGTGAAGCTTCTAAGAGTTCTTTAACTGTAAATATTTCTCCAGTTTTAAGCCTAAAAGTAGATCCATTTATACTTGCAGTGTCTTCATCTATATGTACAATATCTTCAAGAGATATATTTCCAGCCCTTACTTCATCCATTATTACTACATAGGTCATTATCTTGCTTATACTTGCGATCTCCACTACTTCATCTATATTGTGTTCTTCTAATATTTCTCCTGTTTTAGTATCAGCTAATATATAGGACCTTAGATTATCTTCTATCCCAATATCTGCATATACCGATACATTAAGTAAAAAAATTATAGCTATTAAAATCAAATTTACCTTTCTTTTCATAGCGTCACCCCCATTATATTGTAACAGATTTTATATCTTATTTATAGAATGTACTTAAAAACCCCATCAACTTTTAAAAGTAATGGGGTTCCTTTAAATTGTTTTGAAAATAATAATAAAAATGAATCCATAATTAAATGTAGACAGTCCCTCTTTTATTTTTCTTTTGGATATAGCTTTTTATAATAACTTTCTGAAAGGTATATTGCTGCTAAAGGATTATGCCCAGTAACTCGGTCTTTTACTGCAAGTGTAGTCATTGGAGCTTCTAAGTATTTCATCACTAATGTATCATGTCCAACACACAAACCCAATATTACATTAAAATCGGTATTCTGTTCATTGACTAATAATGCTTGCCCTATAGGGTTACACATGATTTCATTACATTCTCCAGAAAGCGTACTTTCTTCGGTAATTTCTAAATATTTTTTTTCAATTCCTCCATTTTTACATAGAACAGATACTACTTGGAAATTATGGTAAGTCAAAATATCATGTACCACTTTTGCCTCTTTCGACAATCCTATACAAAATATTAATCCTATTTTTTTATAATTACATTTTTTTGCAAAATCTATAATTTCTTCTATTCTAGTCTTTTGACCATATCCCTCAGCTTCAACAAGAGCAGCATTGTAAGCTATTTTTTTGTTTTCATCTTCTTGATAAAGAGCTTTTGCTTTTTCTTGTATTTCTTTATTTTTATTTGGACAATTAGGCAAAGATTCTTCAATCTTTCCCCTTGAACATCCCCTTAACGCACAATTCGCACAATTATACATAATATCAATCCTTTCTACTCCTAACGCTCTTAAATTAAATTTTGTTATTCAACTTCTCAAATTCTTCTAGTAATTCCTGATTCAATTTTGCATAATTTATATCTGAACGTTCTCTTTCTCTTGGAATGTCAATGCTTATATCTCTATAAATAGCACCATGCTGTTTGCTCATTAAGATTATTCTATCTGATAGATAGATAGCTTCATCAACGCTATGAGTAACAAACACAATAGTCTTTTTCTTTCTTTCCCAGATGTGAAGCAATTCCTTCTGTAGTTGAATTCTAGTATAGGCGTCCAATGCACCAAAAGGCTCATCCATAAGAACTATATCTGGATCATTAGCTAAGGTTCTTGCAATAGCAACTCTCTGTTGCATCCCACCAGATAATTCATGGGGATAAGATTTACGAAAGCCATTCAATCCTATGATTTGTAAATATTCATCAACTATTTCCAGTTGTTCATTTTTTGATACCTTTTTAAACTTTAAACCTAATGCTATATTATCTTCAACATTAAGCCATGGCATCAGTGAATAATTTTGAAAAACCATCCCAATCTCTTTAATTGGTTTATTTAGAGGTTTATTAAGATATAATACTCTACCCTTAGTTGCTTTTTCAAGCCCCGACATGATTCTAAGTAAAGTTGATTTACCACATCCCGAAGGACCTACTATGCATACAAATTCATTTTCATTAATTTCCAAATTTATATCTTCCAAAACATTCAGAGCTTTTTTACCCCCCTCCGAAACGAAGGTTTTACTAACATTTTCTACATTAATTATTTTTTGTTTCATATATATACCTCTCTTCTATACCTCACTTGACATTTCTTTCCCATGAAAACTTCTTTTTTATAATAATTCTAAAAATAGCATCAAAAGTTGCACCAACAACTCCGATAGATATAATTCCAGTAATAACCAAATCCATTCGTGCAAGCTCTCGCGAATGCGTCATAAGGTATCCAATTCCATTCATACTACCTGGTAACATTTCAGCAGCTATCAAACATGCCCAAGATGCTGTTAATCCACCTCTTAGACCATTTACAATAGTTGGACCTGCAGCTGGAATTAAGACATGGAAAAAAATATCCGATTTACATCCCCCTAGCACTTTAGAACTTTCTACCAATACCTTTCTCACATTACTAACTCCAAGCATAGCACCCCCCCAGATTGGGAAAAATGATCCTATCACAATAATAAAAATCATTGAGACTTTAAAGTTATCTAATACTGCAAATACTGGTCCATATTCTAAGTTGAGGATTCTTGCTAAGCTATTAATACCAAACCATCCCATTACTAAAGGCTGCCATGAAATAGATGGAATAGGTTTAAATAAAGTAATAAAATTTTCAAAAAAATCACGGAATATTTTAAAATATCCCATAAGTAAACCTAATGGTAATCCTGTAAGAGCTCCAATTGAATATCCAATAAACACACGAACCAAACTGTAGCCAATATTTTTTGGTATACTTCCAATACCAACAAAATTATCAAAAGCATTAGCAAAATTACTGGCAACTCTTCCTACCGTTGGTAGTACTGCATTATTATCAACCTTTACTGCACTATATTGCCAAAAAATCAAAAATAGTATTGGAAGTATGATTGAAAATAAACTTGTCCGAACTTTATCTGCTTTTTTTGTATTAATATATTGATTCTCATTTTCCATAATTCCCCACATCCCTATATTTAAATAGCCTTTATTGGTGCAAAACTATACTTTGCAACCCTTATCTACCTTCCATATAACTAAAGTCAAATACAGTTTCCATAACTTCGTCAATAGATTTATCTTCCAATCTGCCAGTAAATTTACCCATATCATTCATAACCTCATAATATATATGCATTCCATTAATAAAATTATCTGTTATCTCAGTCCCATAAGTAGTATCATTCTTTAATAGGACCTCTTTATCTAATCCAATGTAATCCACCATTAATTCAGCTGTCTCTTCTTTATTGTTTTGAGCAAAATCAAGTATATCTGCTGTTACTTTAACTAAAGCATCCATCACTTCAGGATATTGTTCCTTTATTTCATTTCTAACATTCATGGTACAACATGGAAAATCAATCCATTTACCTCCAGGTAATTCGTCTAATGTAGCAATAATTTTTCCAATACCTTGAGCTTCAACATTTTGCGGATTTGGAACTGGTCCTGCCCAAAGTTCAACTTGTCCTGAGCTTAAAGATGGAATTAAATTACTAAGACCTTTTAAATCAGTCATCAAAATATCTGCTTCATAATCAGCTGTATCCCCTGTTACAATTACCCCAGCTTCACGTAAAGCATATTCTAGTACAATTCTAGGACTACTTATTGGTGAATGATATCCACCTATAATTGGAATATCTGAATTTTTAGCGTACTCCACTAATTCTTCAAAAGTATCATATGGGGCATCTATATCAGCTACAATTGAAACACCACCACTTTGAACAGGACATAGAATACTTAAATCAGCACCTGCATCATAAGCGGCCGTTATAGCAGTGGATGAGTTATAGGACACATCTAGATTGCCTTGAGTCATCATAGTCGCTGCATCAGAACCACCATCATTTTCTATGAAATCAAGCAACGCAATAACCTCTCCATCTTTCATTAATTCTAGTTGCTTATCAGTAATTGGATTTAGATGAATAGGATTATCCTCAAATAGTGATGGATTTATAATGCCCAACTGCATCATCCCCGTATGTAATGATTTTCCCCAACTTATAATTATTGTGGGAATTTCATCATCTACTTGATTAGTTTCATTTTCACCTATAACTGGCGCATTAGAGTCTTTCGATTCTGATGAATCTCCATTTGCACATGCTGTTATTATTGACAACGACATAAGCAAGATAAGTAGTACTGCTAATTTTCTTTTTTTCATTTTTTCCCCTCATTTCATTTTTTTATGACTGTCAGAAAAATCCTTTTAATTAAATATCTGTTAGCCATATAGAAATATATCATTGAACTATTTTAATGTAAAATTGAAAATATAAATACCAAAATAATCTGTATAAATTGTATTTATAATAAAATAACAAAGTAAAGACTTTGCAGTTCTTTATCTTTCTGCTATAAGATATATAAATACATCTTAAATTATTATTATTATTTTTGATTTGTAATCATAATAAACTTTTTATATACTGTGTTTGGTTGAAAAAAATTATTTCACTGAAGCATATGTAGATATAATTCTTATATACTGAAAAATCGAAAACCCCCATCACCCTTTTCGGGTGATGGGGGTTCTATATTAATTTAAATGCTCTTTTACCAAGGCTTCCATTGAATCTCCTGTTATCTGTTCACATATTGATAAAAGTTCTTCTCCCGTAATGGTTTTAAACTTATATCCATCATAAGCACTCTGCAATATCTCGTATAAAACTTCTTTTCCATATATATCCTTTATGGCATTGAAAAAGCCTACTCCCCTACTATATACAAGTATGCCATAGTCATTCCAACCTTCAAACTCAGATAAAGGTTTATCCACTCTCTTGTCGTCACCTAAAAGTCCTGAATTTAAATCGTATGCATATTTTGTCTCTTGCTTGTAATAAATATCTCCTTCTTCTTCGCCGTATATCTCACCCATATATATAGTCTCTGAATAACTTGCAAGTCCCTCATCTATCCAGGCTTCATTTACAGGATCGGTGCCAACTATTCCATACCACCACTGATGAGCTGTTTCGTGTACTATTACTGTTTCAAGAAAACCTAGCCAAGTCTCATTAAAATAGTCATTTGAAATAAATACAATACTTGCATATTCCATTCCAGATGAAAATTCTGTATTTACTATCTTATATTCATCATATGGATATTCCCCATATATATCACTAAATAATTCTATAGAGTCCTCTCCAAAGTCCAGGGCTATATCAATCATTTCCTCATCGTCATTAATGGAATAAAGTTTTATAAGTGTATCTCCTACTTGTCTAGTCCCAATTACAAAATCCTCACTAGCTGCAAATGCAAAATCTCTTTTATTCTTTGCAACAATAGTTGAAGTTCTAGTACCCCCCTTTATCTCCTCTGAAACTACCTTGCCAGTTGTCGCAATCTCTACTTCTTTTGGCACTGTTATTTCTACATTGTAATTCGAAACCTCACTAAAAAATGGTTCTCCTACGTCATAATAAGGATCCAAACGCCAACCATCTTCTTCATATACCGATACTATAGGATACCAGTTTCCAAAATTTATTCCACTGTCGTGAAATCCAAATCTATCTATTGAGCTTGGTATCTTTGCACTATATTCCAAATAAAGCTCTGCCATCTCACCACCTTTAAGTGTTTTCGGAAGATTTACTTTGAGTATTGTACCATCTACTTCAAATTTTAAATTTCGATCTCCAATTTTTGCGTTTTCTATCTCCATATATCCTGGAGTATAGTCTACTTCTTTTATTGATTGCTTCCCTCCAAATAAGATAGGGGCATCTTCTAAAGTTTTAAATGCATTTGGATAGAGATGGAAGTATATGCTCTCCAGTTCATCCTCACTCTTATTTAAATAAGTGATACTCTCGCTTCCGGCATATGTCATATCTTCTGTATTTAAATCTACTTTTATATCATAAGTATTTAACTTATCAATATCCTCAATCTTTGCATATTCTACTCCATTGGAATTGCCATCAGATAGTATTTTATTTGCACATCCAAATAAGCTAAGGCTAATTATTAAAGCAAATAAAATCATGGTAAATCTTAATCTTTTCATCACTACCTCCTTTTAAATCTTGCTAGAAACCCCCTATAGTTCCTGGTCTTGCTAACAGTATATTCTTAAATTCACCCACATTTCATTCCTCCGAACTTTAAACTAAACTTTGTATCAATTATATCACACATGTATTCCCTATAAACATTATATCTAATATTTTTAATATAAGATTTCCTTCCCTCCATCACGCCCTTTGCAATTAATATGATTCTAATAACTATACCACTTGGTCTTTATTGACCTAAACCTTGTCCCTATTGTACTGTCTATTTGGTTTTCTTTATATAAAAATAGATGCATTAGGATTTTTATACTCCAATACATCTATTTGACTCTTCATATGTACATATTCTATTAGTATACAGGGTGTTATATTGATATCCAATGAATATTTTATAACTTAAAGTACAAACTAGCAAAACACAACTTTCATTTGTATATGTTTACTAGATTAGGAGGCGATAAAATGCTTTACTTGAAAGTTACCTTTGCATCATTGGGGTCCATTATCATACTATTTTTGTTGACAAAAATAATGGGCAATAAGCAGATGTCACAATTAAGCATGTTTGATTATATTACGGGCATTACCATCGGTTCTATTGCAGCTGAAATGGCTACGAATCTGGAGGAATTTAAAAGGCCACTTCTGGCAATGGTGATATATGGCATTGTAGCAACTTCAATATCTATTGCCACCTACAAATCAATAAAAATACGCAGAATGATTACTGGTAAGTCCCTAATCCTATACGAAAATGGCAAAATTTATAATGAAAACTTAAAGAAATCCAAAATTGATGTCAATGAATTTTTAGCACTATGTAGAGTTAGTGGATATTTTGATTTATCTAATCTATCAATTGCAATATTAGAATCAGGCGGTAGAATCAGTTTTATTCCTTTATCTACACAACGGCCTGTCAATCCCAAGGATTTAAAATTAAATCCTCAACAAGAAAAACTTGTGACCAATGTGGTAATCGATGGCCATATTATGTTAAAAAACTTAGAGAATATAGGAAAAGATGTTCACTGGTTAAATATTCAACTCAAAGCTCAAGGGATTACTAAAGTTGAGCAAGCATTTCTAGTAACCTGTGATGGTAATAATGCTATTAAAGTTTATAAAAAGATTGATGCGCAATATACAAAGGATCTTTTTATATAAAGATGTTTTGTATATTTAAATTCATGCTCATCTTCTATGAATACGAAATGGTCATAAAACTGCTTGAATCTCAGGATTTCTATATAGTTTTCTTTTGTATCAAGGCAATGCACTCTATGTGGGTTGAAGAGGTCAATAAAGATATGGTAGGTTGATATTTCCCCCTTGGTGGAAGGTTATTTTTCTATTATTATTCCCAGTCTTCTATATTGTATTTTTTCATGAGATTCTTAAAAATACTTTTAACCTCTTTTAATTCTATATCATCATTTTATTGGAAATTTTGCTAGCACTCCAGCCAAGACTCTTTG
>CAYRYO010000050.1:0-12223 GCA_964428475.1 uncultured Tissierellaceae bacterium | reverse complement strand
ACCTCTCAAGGCACGTTGAGACGGTTGTATCTTTGTCCCACAAAAATGCAGATAGCCATATCCACATAAACATTGAGTTTGGTGAGGGTGATGGAAAAATCCCAGTGGATAAAATAGCTCAAAAAGCTGAAGATTATAGACCTAGTGAGAGAGTTACCTATAAAATGATACAAGAATATATAGAAAGTAAGTATGATTTCAAAGTGCATACGGCTTATATAGCAGAAGTAAAAAGAAGCTTAGGATTGCCAATGTATGATGCCCCTAATGCAGTAGAAGAATTAAAACATGAACGAAAGCATCCAACACCTGAAAAAGTGGAAGCAATTAAAGATGCGTTAAAGTATTTTAAAGTTATCTAATAATTAAACTTGAATATGAAAACAAAAAGTTGTTTGCTCTAAAAAATTGAGTGAGCAACTTTTTTATATATAAAATAAAAGAGAATCACACATGAGTAGAGAAAATGTATTGCAGTTCATATTTTTAACTAAACAGCCGATACTTGTATTAGGAAGTGCCATGAAAAATTAGTTAGGAGGGATTAATGATGTATGTCAATTTAAATATTGGATCAGAAAATAACTTTTCAAATGTTTATCGTACTAACCAAACCCAATCTACAGATGGAGCCCAAGCAAAAAATAGCATGAGATCTGAGCAAAAGGATTCTGTGCGTATTAGCCCAATGGGTAGAAAAAACAGTATGATAGAAAGTTTAATGAAACAAAAACAAAGCATAATGGAGCAAAAAGAAAAGTTAAAAAGTAATACCCTTGAAAAAGGTGGTACATTAGATGGTATTAAAAGCCAGCTTGAGAGTTTTGATGAACAAATTAAAAATATTGATCAACAGATTGCTAAAAGCATGGCTGAACAATCAAAAAAACAAGAAGAAGAAAAGAGAATGGATATCTATAGCAAACCCAAGACCAAAGAAGAAGTTGATAATGAACGATTGACTAACATAGTAAATAATTCATCAGATTTAAGACAGGCAAAAGTTATATCTTCTGTGAAGAAAAAAGTTGATGCAGAATCAAGAATATTAAAAGCAGAAATTAAAACAGGAAATGGACCTATAGAATCTAAAAAAGCACAAGTTAAGGAACTTGATCAACAATCGGCAAATCTTGCTTCTCAAGTAAGTGAAAAGTTGATTAAGCTAGCTGAAAATGTTACGAAGAATAGCCAATCACAAGTTATTCCAGGAGATACGGATAAAAAAGACAATTCTGGTTTAATCAACAATACAGAAGAAGATAAAGTACCCCAAGAGAATAGACTTGAAGAAGTAGAACAATAATCTGAAGTATTTGGCACTTCTTTAAAAGTACAAAGCAATAATCCTTATATAAATTGTTACTTTGTACTTTTTATAGTTTGGGAATAAATATATTATAATAGCAAATGAATTGTATACATAAAAAAATGGAAGGGGAAGGATATGATACAAAATGTAGGGGGCTATAGAGGCTTGACACAAATGCAAGAATTAAACAAGTATAGCCATAAACAAAATAATCAATTGAAAGCACAACAATTTCCCGTTTCGAAAGAAATATTCAGAATTAATGACTTGATTAATGAATATGAACATTTTAATGCAAGTGGAAGAAAGAATTTACTTGAAATAATGGCAATAGCTCCAATGAAAATAACTAACAAAATAACTAGCACATATACAAAAGATGGAAAGTCTTATACTGATGTTATTTATGACCCAGAACAAGATACCCAAGAATATCCGACAAAAGAAGAAATTATAATTAGGACAAAAAGTAAATATGGAAAGGAATTAGGCTACTTTGAAAAAGAATTTGATTTTCTAAAAAAAAATTTAAATTCTATGACATTAGCTAAGGCACTCAAGAATATAGGTAATGCATTTGAGGAATATGATAAAAGAGGACAAAATTACCGTGCAGATGTAGCAAAAAAGAAGGCCAATAATAGTATATTAGATGCAAGAAATTATTGGAATCAATTGATAAATTATGGCTAAAATAGTGGGAGGCCCATATGAGGATAAATTCTATGGCAAGTAGTGCATATAGCAATCAAAGTTCTATAATTACCAATGGCAGCCAAAGCAGTAAACATACTAATTCAAATCAATCTATTAGCACAGCAAAAAAGGACTCTTTGGAAATTTCATCAGAAGCACATAGATTGCAGGAAGGTTCTACAAAGATGAGAGCAACTTCTGGTAAAGATAGCCTGGAAATAACCAAGGGTAATAGTGAAAACCCATATGTTGTACATTTTAAAGACAGTGCAATGGTAAGTAGGGCTGTATCAAGAGGGTATATTACAGTAAATGGCGAGGATATACAACTATCAGATGATGTAAAAAAACAATTAATTTCAATAGATAAACAAGCACAAACAAAGCGGGAGGCTGCATATAAGGAATATATCATGCAACATGATATGGCAGTAGCAGAGCAGCAGGGAGAAGCATTGAGGGTTGCACTTGATGAATATATGTCTATATTATTAGGGCTGAAGTATGATGAAAGTAGTATCAGTAATGATGCTAGCTATAAGGAAGGTATTAGTTGGTCGCAATTTGAATGGAAATATTATGAAACTACCATGGATATTTTAATGGAGGATGTGCCAAAGATACAAGATATTCGGGTAAATGGGATTGTTTTTAATGAAGAATAATCTTCTGTTATATATATAATTAATAATTAAAAAAGTACGTTAAAAATATTTATACAATAACATTTTACTAAAATTCTAGAAAACTACCGATATAATTAGTACAGAGATGTGTTTACCCCAAAACCCACATAGTTGAAAGGAGATGACCTGATGAACATCAAGGAAATACCTAATATAAACCATTATGCCACTATGATGGCGAAATAAACCCAAGTAAGAAACAAGGCAAACAAACCTGATGAAACAACTAATCCCGTTAAAAAGGATATGGTGGATACCATAGAAATTACAAATCTTTCTGATGCCGATAAAGTGGAGTTGGAGCGTCGTGCGGCTCTAGATAAAGTTAGTCCCAAGGAAGCTCTCATGGCTGCTTTAGCCACTGCTCCAAACAACGATGATGTGGAACGCAGCAAGGCGTTAGCGGTAAAATTTGCACCGATTCAAAATAAAATGTTCTCCGGCAAAAAATTAACTGCAGAAGAAAAACATTTTTTGCAAAAACATTATCCTGAGTTTGCAGTCACAGCACAACGTATCGAGCAAGAAATTGAACAACTTCGCAACCAAGTCAAACATTGCAAGTCAAAAGAAGATGCAAGCCGATTGATTATGGAAAAGAAAATGCAGCTTATGAACTCAGGAAAAAGAGATGGTTTTCTTTTATTCATGATGCCTGCGATTGACGAAGTCTTCCAGATAACATAACACAAAAGCTATTGTTCCTAAAAACTACTTGAATCCATGATGCAAAATGCAATCATGTTGACCACGGATATTAAATTTTAATATGAGCATTGCATGGGATTTTAGGAAATAGTCTCAGCTGATAAAATCTTCACACAAATAAGCCGTTTCATTCTCATTTTAGTGTAACGGCTTTTGATTTGCCTACATTCAAAGTATCCTACTGTCGATCTACTTTAATAAGATTTATGATGATATTTTATGTGGATATATCCCAAAATTTTATAACCGTTGAGTGTATAATTCTGATGACGTATTGTGGTTTAAATAAGGTATAATGAGACCTGACCACAGCATATAGTAGCTTAATGAAATTTTAAAGCAAAAAATACTTGGATATGCTCAGTATAGTAATATTTCAAAAGAAGTTATCCTAATATTGTGGAATAAACTGATTTGTAATTCCTAAGGAAGTTGAGGAGTTTGTGGTTCTAATTTTTTGACTTTAATTAAAATTTAATATTCACTTAGAATAGCGTTTCATGGTATAATTACACTAAATTACCCACATGATTAATTGAGATGTGGAAGTAGATGTAAGTCAAAGCAATATGTAAGAAGAATTTATAAAGAAAAGTTTAGATAATTGAGGAGGTTGGCATTTGGCAAAGCAATACACAAGGGAGATAATTCAAGAGAAGTTTATAGAGATGCTAAATGAGCGTCCGCTTAATAAAGTCACAGTTAAGGATATTGCTGAAATGTGTGAGATAAATAGAAATACATTCTATTATTACTATACAGATGTATATGCACTTTTATCGGAGATCTTTCAGGCAGAACTTCAGAAAGTGATTGATGAATATAGTGATACGCTTTCTTGGGAGGAAAGTTTTATAGTAGCCGCCAATTTTGCCTTGGAAAATAGAAGGGCTATTTATAACGTATATAATTCTATGAGAAGAGAGGATGTAGTAAATTACATATACAATGTATCAGGCAATGTAATGAGTAGATATGTTGAAAGGGTAAGTGATGGAATTTTAGTATCCACTGAAGATAAAAAGCTGATTGTTTCTTTTTATCAATGTGCCTTGACTGAAATGTTAGTACGTTGGATTGCTTCTGGAATGAAGGAAGATCCTGATACCATCATTAGAAGAATAGGAGAACTCTTTGATGGAAACATTGAATTATCCCTTAAAAGAAGTGAGAAATTGAATAACAATTAGGCATATGACTTATAGTGCCCATAAACCAGATAAATAAAGCCTAGTGTTGGATATTCCGACACTAGGCTTTATTTGTCTAATGAAAAGGATGTAGGAAAGGGTTATTATAGATTTAGAGAAAGCAGGCCTGCTAAATATTTAAGAAAGAGGAGATAGTTATGAAATTAAAAACATTTGATAATAGACTTAAGCTTACAAACGGAACTTATCATTCTTTGGTAAATGCAAGAAAGCCTGAGGGAATAGAAGATAAAAAAGCTTATTTAATTGGTACAGGAATAGGTGCTTTAGCCGCTGGGTGTTTTTTAATACGTGATTCCCATATGGACGGTGAAAAAATTACATTTTTAGAACAATTAGATATTCCAGGTGGATCTTTAGATGGAGCAGTTCGTCAAAACGTAGGTTATGTAGCACGTGGTGGACGTGAAATGGGACATTACTTTGAAGTCTTATGGAATTTATTCAGTTCATTACCATCTACAGAAGATCCTAGTATGACTGTATTAGATCATTTTTACTATACAAATTATGATGATCCAAACTCTAGTAATTGCCGTATTACTAAAAACCAGGGTGAACGCTATGATAATGGCAAGTTTAATTTAGGACAAGAATTATCAATGGAGTTAGCTGGCTTTGTAATGATGTCAGATGAGAGTCTAGAAAATAAAACTATAGAAGATATATTCTCTGAAGAACTGTTAAGTAGTGACTTCTGGACATACTGGAGAACAATGTTTGCTTTTGAAAACTGGCATAGTGCCTTAGAGATGAAACTATATATGAATCGTTTTATTCATCATGTTGGGGGCTTACCAGACCTTTCAGCTTTACAGTTTTCACGTCACGATCAATATACTTCCTTTGTAAAGCCAATGGTTAAATATTTAGAAGATCATGGGGCTAAGTTTGAATATGGAATTACTGTTGATAATGTTGAATTTTCAATTACAGAAGATAAAAAGCTTGCTAAAAGAATAGTTGCACGAGATAAAGATGGGAAAGATGTTTCTATTAATTTAACAGAAAATGACCTAGTATTCATAACTAATGGCTCTATGACTGAAGGATCTGGATATGGTGATGATAATACTCCAGCTGCGTTTAACAAAGAGCCAGGTGGATGTTGGACACTATGGAGGAATATAGCAGAGCAATCAGATGAATTTGGAAGGCCAGATAAATTTTGTACGGATCCGGAAAAGTCTAATTGGGAATCTTGTACAGTAACTTGCCATGATGAACGTGTTCCTGACTATATCGAAAAGATTATAAAGCGTTCACCATATGGTGGTCGTACTGTAACAGGCGGTATAGTTACAGCCTTAGACTCTTCATGGTTAATGAGCTGGACAATAAATCGTCAAGAACAATACTATGGGCAACCTGAAAAAGATGTTGTTGTTTGGGTATATGGATTATTCTCAGACATTCCAGGGGACTATATTAAAAAACCTATGAGAGATTGTACTGGTAAGGAAATCACAAAGGAATGGCTATATCATATAGGGGTAGCTGTAGAGGAAATAGAAGAATTAGCTAAAAGTTGTACTGCAGTTCCTGTTATGATGCCATTTATTACATCTCAATTTATGCCACGTGAATCTGGAGATAGGCCATATGTTGTACCAAAGAATGCAGTAAACTTTGCTTTCCTAGGACAATTTGCTGAAACCTTAGATGATCCTGGACGTGATACTGTCTTTACTATTGAATATTCAGGACGTACAGCTATGGAAGCAGTATATGTTTTAACTGGGGTTGAAAAGGGGGTTCCTGAAGTTTATGCTTCAAGATATGATATACGTTACTTATTAAGTGCTGGTAAGAATCTGTTAGACGGTGAAAAACCAGAAATCAATATATCGCCTATGATGAAGCAAATGATATTACAAAAAACAGAAGGAACAGAAATTGAAATATTATTGAAGGAATATGGAATTATTTAACAAAAACCAAATCTGACAATTTAATTGAAATCCCATTTTAAAAAAAATGGGATTTCAATTTATATTATACGATGAAGGAGGAAGGATTTATGTTAGGAAAGGTGCCTAGGGAAAATCATATCCCTACTATAGAAGAAATGGAAGAGTGCTATAAAGAAGACCTGAGAGTTAAGGCCTTAAATTCCTTAGAAGATGAAAATGATAAAAAAGTAGAAGAGCAAGGAGAATTTTTTAGAACATTTAGAAGACTTGATAAAAGAAAAATGGAAAGTATTTCTGAAACTAGAAAAAATAATTTTTATTATGAAAGATATGTAGCTTATATAGAAAAAGAAACAGTAGAGAAAGGAAGGGAAATAGAAGAAATCAAAAACTTAATTGAATACCAACGATTTTTTCTCAACTGGGAAAGAAGAGTTAACAGGGAAGTTAATAACTCTCGTCATTATGGCAGCAATTCAGCCACAAGATATCGTGTTGACGCTATAAAAAGACTGGAAGAAGAATTAGAAAGGAATTTAAAAGAGTCTAAAGAAGCCTGGGAGCTTTATTACAAACAGCAGTTAATAAAAGATATAGAAGATAAAAAAAGACAGTGTTTAGTAAATGTACCTTATGTGCTTGAGGCAAAAGGAAAAGTAATAGACTCATTGAACTTGGGAGTACCTGTATATATTGTAGGACATTTAGGAAGTGGAAAGACACAATTGGCAACTGAAGCAGCACTGGATTTTACAATAGAAAGCAGAATTCAAAGAGAACTAGAGGAAAAAATGAATGATTGGTTTTCTCTAAATCCAAATGTTGCAGAAAAGGATGCACTTAAGAAGTTTAAAGAGTTTAATGAGGAAAGGAAACAGTACTACAAGGATATTTTAATTAACGGAAGTAAAGAGGAAATAGAAGCTTTACAACCCCTGTTTATTTCTGGTTCCCATAACCTAACTTATGAGGATATGTTTGTAGAGAAAACACTGTCCCTTAATCATAGCTTTTCTCAAGGTTCCTTCGTAGATTATTTAAATATGATTATAGAGGACTTTTATGATTGGATGGATAATCATAAGGAAAGATTAGATGAAATGACAAATGAGGAACAATTGCAGCTAAAGATTCAAATATGGAAGAGCTTCTCTGACTTATTAGTGGCAAGTAATAGTGCTTTTGGTACTGAAATTAAAAAAATAGAAAGAGAAATTCTAACCGCAGTAAAGGAAGGTCGTCCTGTAATTGTAGACGAATTAAACACTATTGCAATGCAAAATTTAATTGGATTAAATGATATTTTGCAGCGCCATGCAGGAAGTACAGCCTATATAACTGGAGTTGGTCCGGTGATGATTAAGCCTGGATTTGGATTTATAGGTACAGGGAACTTATCTACTGAAATGGTTAATTATGAAGGAACAAATGAATTAAATCCAGCTTTTAAATCAAGATTTGTAACTATTGAATATAATTATGTACCCCAAAGTATAACAGGCTCACTAGAGGATCAAGAATTACGAGAAAAGAATCAGCTTTTTAGAGTAATATTAACGGGATTAGCTGATCAAAATGGTAATATTCATATACCTGATTCTAAAAGAACATTAGAAGAATTATTTAGATTTTCTCAACTATGTAGAGTCACCCAAAATGTTTTCATGGGTAAATGGAAAGATAATGGATTAGAAAGTGATTCTTCCAGAGAAGAATTAGAATTAAGGGAAGCTGTACTATCTGTTCGTAATATTTTACATATTATGGATAATTGGAATCAAGGTGAAGATAAGGACTTATCTAAAGCTCTGTGGGATGGATTTATAAGTTCAATTACATATGCCGATGATCAAAATTATATATTATCACAGGCAGTACGTTTTGGATTCTTCCCTGCAAGTCAAGGATGGAATGTTGAAACAAAGGCTATGGGGGAAGGAACAACTATATACGAGGAAATTCGTACCCGGCCATATAAATATATCCGTCCAGAAATAGAAACCTTAAGTTATTTGGACATGGTTCACCTTATATTTGGTAAAGGGCCTGAAAGAAAAAAGATCCCAGAGGAATTAATGAAAGTTTTTCAAGCAAATATGGAAGATGTTTCAAAGATTCATAGTAAAAAATATCAGGAATTGGACCAGGGATTATATCACTTAGACCATTCAAAAAAACTACTGGAATATTTAGAGGAGAATGAGGGGAGGAATATGAAACCAAAGCTGTCTGTTAATGGAGAAGATTATAAAACCCGGATTAAAGCCTTAAGAAAAATGCTAAATGAATGTAAGGAAACTGGAAATTTAGATGATGATTTTGAAAAAGAGCTGGAAAGACTTTCACAAATAGAAGAAGAGCTTCTGAAAGATTTAATTCCCTATTATAGGCTATATGGAAATAAAACTAAGGAAACTTCCATGAAGATAATGCCTATTGAAGAACTTGGAAATTGTAGTTTCAATGGCTTTCCTAAGAATATATTAAGAATCAATGAAAATCTTTTTATAGTAAACGGTCTAAATGGAAAGGTTAAGTTTTTTTATATAGATTTTCCCATAGATTCTTCTAAGGGGAAAATTCAAGTAGAGTGGAGTAAGGACATAAAAGGAATAAAAGAAAGAATATCTATTATATACAAATTAAATCACGGAAACATTTTGCTTTTAGGCGTAGGGGGAGGGGCCTATATTCTTTCAATTGATGATTCTAATAAATTACCAAATGTAGATGAGGAAATAATGATAGAAGAAATTAGCCATAATTGCCACTTTAAGGAATTTAGAAATGTGTTAGATGTTAGAAACAATACTTTTGTAGTGGTAGATGAAAAAGATAAGCTGAATATAGTCGAAGTAACAGAAAAAGATAATAAGTATTCTTTAGTCCATCATAGGGATGCAAGTTGTACTATTTTAGATTGGGCTACTATGGAAAAGATAGAGGATGATTTTTTTGTAGTGGGAACAAAATATGGAATAATTTATTTTATTAAATATGAGAACGAAGAATTTAATTTTATAGGGGAAGTAGATGTATTCAGAGGCAGAATCAGAAAGATAAGGCTTTTAGAGTATGAGAATGCAGATAAAAAATCTATTATGGTAGCAGGAAATAAGGGGAATTTTAAAATTATTACCTTATTGGAAGATAAAATAATAGAAGGGGATAATTTAAAAGGTAATTTATTTGATATTGAATCTAAAGATGGAACAGCAGTAGTCTTAAGTGAAGATGGTCTAATATATTTATTTGAAGAAAATTTTAATATATGGGATTTGAATGAGGATGTTACAATCGAAAATATGTTTTTTACAACTGTATTTAAAATAACTTCTTCAAATTATTTGCTAATGGATATTGGAGGGAAACTAAATATCTTAGATATTGACAGGATCCGTACACCAGAGGACCTTTGGAATATGCCCTTATATCAATAGGAGGTGGCTTATGTTTGATGAAGAAGGTTTGATTGAAGAAGCTAAAAAACACTGTGAAGAGTTTATACGCAAAGAACAAAGGTCCCTTGCTACCTTTACCAGAGATTCCAGTTTAATATATATGCCAGAGGAAAAGTTGAAAAGATTTGTATTTAACCCTTCTAATGGCACTTTATATCTACCTTTGGCAAGTTTTTTAAATAAAAACCTAGATGAAAATCAAATTATGTGGCATATATATTATGAGTTGGCTTTATATTCTGATTGGAAGAAAGAACCTGGAAGATATTCAAACAGGAGAAAGGACTGGCAAAAAGAAATAGATCATATGTCCAATTATATTTTATCTAGAATAAGAAAAGATGGGCTTGGGGAGGACCCAGCATATAGACCGAGTATTATATCAAATTATGTAAAGAAGGAAGTTGTAGATTTTTTATATTCATTTGATAAGTATCTTTCTTTCCTAAGGGTTTTGCAGATATGTCCTATATATAGGGATGATCAAAACTTTAAAAAAATTATTTTATATATGAAGCAAACAGGAAGAAGCAATGAGTCAATTGCTAAGATGCCCAGGCATAGAGCCTTTATCAATAATTTTATAACTATTGAGCTATATAAGCAAGAACCTGAAATAGAAGGAGTTACTGAAAATCCCTTCCATGAGAAAATTTTTAATATGTCTTTTTACGAATTTATTCGACATGAGTTAATAAGACAGATAAATAAGGAAGAAGGAATTATCGAAAGGGATCCATTTATTCGTTCTTTTGTATTTCCAACATTTGAGAAGCTGTGGAAACAGGAAATTGATGAAATGGAACTTCACAGGTCAACAGGACAGAAAGAAGACAATCTTCAAGAAAGCAATGGTATCTTTGAGCAATTTAAGACAGATGAAATACAAGATTCACTAGAATCAACCCAAGAAGAAGTTGAAAAGATTGTAGAAGAACTGG
Organism: uncultured Tissierellaceae bacterium; assembly: GCA_964428475.1. GTDB lineage: Bacteria > Bacillota > Clostridia > Tissierellales > Tissierellaceae > JARICQ01. The sequence goes on along the minus strand of CAYRYO010000050.1, from coordinate 1,295 downwards.
CAGATCAAGAAAAAAATATAATAGCAGATATGGAAAGTATTATGGAAGGCAAGATAAATTTGGAATCCTATGGAATAAGTCAGGATGATCAAGAACTTTTTCGATTTTATTCAAATAAAATGAAGAAAGAAAGAGATGAAATGAAAAGGTTTTGGAAAAAACTAATAGGGGATCAAAGTAAAGAAATAAACGTAAAAAAACATAATCAAGTAAAGGGGAAACTAGACATAGATAATCTGATACATTCTTATCCAGACTTTGTAGAGGCTGAGAAAAAAATGAACTACAAGAAGCTTTCAATTTTCAATAGATATCTGCTGGAATCTCAAACAAATATATTACCAGAGAAAATAGAAATTTCCTTTGTTATAGATAATTCAGGTTCAATGAATGAAGGAAAAATAGATGCGGCAAGAAAGGCCTTAGCAGTAACACTGTTATCAATAGATGATTTTAATAGATATTTGGAAAATAATATAGAAAAACTAAAGCAAAAAATAGAGGTTCGAACAGAAACCTGGTTTTTTGGGAGCAGGTATTATAATATTAAGGAATTTAATTATAGAGGTGCAAAGGAAAAAGAAAAAAGTGATATAATTCGTTCAATTGTACACTTAGATGGAAAAGATGGTGCAACAGATGATGGAAGTTGTTTAAAAGAAATATCCAATACCATCACAAGCCAAGATCAAACTAGAATTAGAAAAGGAAATCAAATAAAGATAGTTTTCCAAATTACAGATGGTGCATCTAGTTTTCCGGGAATGGCAAAGAAGGCTGTAGAAGAATTATTATCTAAAAATGTTATAGTATATGGATTTCAAATAGGCAAAAACAACCAAGCAAATGAAAAGGTATTTAATTTTGTATGGAATGAAGGGTATAAAGAATCCCACGGAATAATAGTGGGTGAAGAGGTGGAAAAGTTACCAAAAGAACTATTAAAGGCGATAGGACAGAATATAAAATCTGTTTTTAATAAATGATACTAACAAGTTATAGATAAGAGCTAATAATATCAACAATTCAAGCCATTGAGTGTTTAGACGATATTCAATGGCTTTGTTAGTGGGAACATATCCACTAACAAGAATCGAGCAAGATAAATAAGAAGTATAAGTGAAAGATTTAAAACTTATTATGGAAAAAAGAAAAAACTTTAAAAATACTTGACTATGCAGGTCAATGATAATATAATGTAATTGACCAATATAGTCATTAGTTATTATAAAAAGGAAAGGGTGATAAAAATAGAAGATTTATTAGTAAATGTAGATATAGAAAAAAGAGATAAT
>CAYRYO010000049.1:0-12583 GCA_964428475.1 uncultured Tissierellaceae bacterium | reverse complement strand
AATTTTATTTTCACAAAGTGCTATGTCTACTTCTCTTTTTATACTATCTAATGGCGTTGCTATTATATCGTATTTAATAATATCTGCCATAGGTACTATGGGATATGTATCATATTCTTCTACAAAATCATCTAAAGCAATTTTATATCCCTTTTTTTTTAATTCCTGTAATCTTTCAATGAGTTTTTCGTCCACTTTTATATCCTCTAAGACTTCTATTATTAATTTTGTTGGGTCAATTAACTCTATTAGGTCAGATACTAAAAATTCATAATCACAATTTACAAATGCCTTCCCACCATCTACAATCTTTTCAATTCCCACTTCAAATAATCCCCCGAGCACTCCTGCAGTTGCTTTGCTTGCTGAAACATTCCCAAATTCAGTTGATTTCTCAGTATCTCTATACAATAACTCATATCCATATACCTTTAATAAACTGTTAAATATTGGTTGTCTTGCAATAAACAAACCCCTCTCCCCCATTCAATTCAAACATATCATCTTTATATAAGATATATTATGTATTATATATCATAGTATAAACCAATGGAAGTATTCAACAATACTTCCATTAAAAAACACAAGAAAATCAATTCTTGTGTTTTCTGCAATTATTCAGTTTCTTCCATTTCCCAGTTATGGTACACCTCTTGAACATCATCCTGGTCTTCTAACATATCTATTAGTTTTTCCATGTTTTTAATGTCATCTGCACTTGTAAGTTCTATTGTGTTTTGTGGAATATAGGTAATTTCTGCCATTGCAAAGTTATATCCTGCTTCTTTTAATCCATCTCGAACTGCATTGAAATCCTCAGGAGTAGTTGTTATTTCAAAGCCTATCTCTTCAGATTGAATATCCTCTGCACCTAGTTCAATAGCAAACATAGTAAGTTCATCTTCATCTATTTCATCAGTTCTCTCTATAGCCAGCATGCCCTTTCTATCAAACATAAATGTAACACAACCTGCTTGACCTAAATTTCCCCCACATTTATCAAATGCATGTCTTACATCTGGAGCTGTTCTATTTCTATTGTCTGTTAGACACCCTGCAAACACAGCTATTCCTCCTGGTCCATATCCTTCATATATTATTTCTTCAAAGTTTTCTGCACCTAGTTCACCGGCACCTTTTTTTACTGCTCTATCAATATTATCATTTGGCATATTTGCCGCCTTTGCTTTTTCAATAGCTGCTTTTAAAGCTGGATTATAATCGGGATCTGCACCCCCTTCTTTTGCTGCAACCATTATATATCTACCTAATTTTGTAAATTCTTTTCCCCTTTTAGCATCTTCTTTTCCCTTTTTATTCTTTATATTATTCCATTTAGAATGTCCTGCCATTTTTTTCACTCCTTCTATTATATTACTTTCTATATTTTAGCATAATTCTATAATTATTTCATCTTTTTATACTTCTTACTTTAGATTATCGGTGATATGTATATCTTATATAAAATTGGTGAAGTTAATCATAATCATTATAACACAAAGGAGTTTTTATGAAAAAGAATAAATCAACTTTAATAATTATTGGCATTATAACAGGTTTTATAAATGGTATATTTGGCTCTGGAGGAGGAATTTTAGTAGTAGCTGCTTTAGTCTTTTTAATCGGGTTAACTGATTACAAGGCTCATGCTACTGCAATCTCAATTATTCTTCCACTTTCAATTATCAGTTCATCTATATATATTATGAATCATTCTATCCATTTCAAAACAGCTATCCCAGTAGTTATTGGTGGAGTTTTAGGTAGCTTTATTGGTGCGAAAATTTTAAACAAAATTCCAGTTCACATACTCAGAAAAGTATTTGGAAGTGTAATTATATACTCTGCTATTAAGATGATATGGATATGATTTTGTATGTCATAGGTTTCTTCTCTGGAATAATAAGTGGTATGGGAATAGGTGGAGGTTCTCTACTAATTCCAGCATTAGTTCTTTTTTATGGATTAGAGCAGCAAAATGCCCAAGGAATAAATTTGATAGTATTTTTACCTGTTTCTATAGTAGCCATAATCATTCACTATAAAAATAAAAATATTGATTTTACAGTTTCAAAATGGATTATACTAGGTGGCGTAATAGGAGCCATAGTAGGATCTATCTTTGCTATTAAATTAGATCCTTTGAAGCTTAAAAGATACTTTGGATTCTTTTTACTATTAATAGGTATCTATGAGTTCTTTTCCAACAAAAATAAAAGGTAAACTAAAATCCACTCTCACTAAAGTTTACCTTTTTAATTAAATGTCTTATATAAAGTTTTTTAAAATACCTGTTATTGCTTTTTTAAGGTTGCATATATGCAGTCATTATATAATATTTTAAAACCCATATTATTTGCCTTTTCTATTACCTCGTTATTAAACGAACCTGGTTGAAACCATATATATTCTATACCTGCTTCTTTGGCATCATCTAGCGTTTTCATTGCAATATTTAGTGGTACTACCATATCTAAAACTTCTATCTTTTCTGGTATATCAACTAGTCTATGATATATCTTTTCGTCTTCAAGTTCATCGTAATTCGGATTTACCCCATAAGTCGTATATCCATATTGCTTCAATATCTTCCATATCTTATATCCAAATCTTTCTTTTCTCCCCGTAACTCCTGCCACTGCCCATATCTTTTTTTCTAACATAATTTCTTTGTTCTCTTGCATATCCATTGACATTCACCTCTTTCAAATTATACCCTAATTTTATTGATTTAACCTAAATTATATTAGTTGTTTCTTGTTTTTGATGGGTATGTATTCTGTCTCTACCTCATATATTTCAACATCTCCATTTGTTAAATTCATAATATCTTTATGGAAATTTTGCATCTCATTTATATTTATATATATATAAATATTTACCTTTTCATCAAAAACAGTATCATCTACTATATAGTCACTATTTATTAAGTGGTTTTCTATTTTTCCATAAGCAGTGTAATCAATAGAAATTTTTATTTTCATATGTGGGATCATATCTACTATTTGTCCAGCTTCTAAAGCTATTTTACATGCCTTTGTATAAGCTCTTATAAGACCTCCTGCACCTAGTTTTGTTCCCCCAAAATATCTGGTAATTACTACAACTACATTTCTAAGCTCTTCTTTTTTTATTACTTCAAGAGCAGGGATTCCAGCAGTTCCTGATGGTTCCCCATCATCACTAAATCTTTGAATATTGTTATTTTTTCCTACTGCATAAGCATATACATTATGGGTGGCATCTCTGTGTTTTTTCTTTATCTTTTCTATAAATTCCAAAGCATCATCTTCTTTTTCTATGGGCATAGAATAGCCAATAAATCTAGATTTATTTATAATTACTTCATCTTCCCCATATTTAAATATCGTCTTATATATATTTTCCATACAAACTTCCTTTCAATCTACTTGCGTTACAAAATCCTTGTATCTTTCCATATCAATTTGATTTATATTTACTTCTATTTCAGTACCTTCTTCTAGATATTTGATATTTTCAACATTGTAGTTTGACATAAAATAACTTAAAGCCGATTGTTGATTGTAGGGAAATACAAGTGTAACCTTTTTATACTGCTGTGGCAGTAAATTTTGAACTAAATCTAAAAGTTTATCTATACTCTCTCCAGATTTAGCAGATATAAATATCTTTGTATCTACAGATTTATTATCGTATGCCAAGTTTCTTTCTTTTATTTTATCTATCTTATTAAAAACAGTAATTATTGGTTTTTGAAGTACTCCTAGTTCCTTTAATATACTATTTGTGGTCTTTATTTGTATATCCAAATCATCATTAGATGCATCCACTACATGAAGAATGAGATCTGCATACTTCGTTTCTTCTAGTGTCCCCTTAAATGCCTCTATGAGTTTTGTAGGCAACTTAGATACAAAGCCAACAGTGTCAGTAAGTAAAAATACCTGTCCATTTGGAAGTATAGCTTTTCTAAGAGATGTATCTAGAGTTGCAAAAAGCATATCTTTTACAAATACATTTTTCTTATCCCCGTCTTCCCCTAAATTTATTAGTGTATTTAGAAGAGTTGATTTTCCTGCATTTGTATAACCTACTAAAGCTACTATAGGTAGATTTGAACTCTGTCTTTGTCTCCTCTTTATATCCCTATTTTTTTCTGTTTCTTTTAAAGCTTTTTCTATATTATCTATTTCTCTTAGTATATGTCTCCTATCAGTTTCAAGCTTTTGTTCACCAGGACCTCTTGTTCCTATCCCTGCACCTTCCCTAGATAGATAATCTCTAAATCCAATAAGTCTTGGTAATCTGTATTTAAGTTGAGCAAGTTTTACTTGAAGTTTTCCTTCTTTCGAATTTGCTCTGGTTGAAAAAATATCAAGTATCAACGTCGTTCTATCTACTATCTTTTTATCTATTATCTTTTCCAAATTCCTAAGCTGTGCACCTGATAGTTCATCATTAAACACAACTGTAGATATATTAAGTTCATCACAGTAATTTTTAATTTCTTCTACTTTCCCCTTTCCAATAAAATGCGCCGGGTGTATCCTTTCCCTCTTCTGTATTAGCCTTGATATTACTGTTCCACCTGCAGCCTCAACTAATTCCTCTAATTCATCCATAGAGTTTTCTATATCAATTACATCTGTATTTAAATCTACTCCAATAACCAGAACTCTTTCCATATTTATTTCATCCTTATCCAATATATCACCTTCCAAAACTTACTCTATTATTCCGTATTATTATATCACTAATCCAAACTTTTATCTAATTAATTGTATGAATGCTATTAAAAGGGAAATCATCGTAACTATATTGTAATACTTATAATTTAAGAAATGTTAACTTTCCATTATATCTGTGATATAATGGAAAAGGTTAAAACCTTTTCTATACTAAGGAGGTATTTTTATGGACAATAATAATGACAAAAATAAAAATAAAAAAAAGGAGAAAAATGTAGGTAGAATAATTTTAAAATCTCTAAAGATATTATTAATAATAATTATTATGGCAACGGTAGTGAGCGGTGGAATAGTAATTGGTGCGGTTCTCTCTATATTAAAAGATGTTCCAGATATAGATCCTACAAATGTAAATGCCAGCCTTGATCAAACTTCAACTATCTATGACTCAAATGGAGAGATTTTGGAAAAAATTCAAGCTCCAGAATTTAGAACTGTAGTAGGGTTAGATAAAATGCCAATACATCTTCAAGAAGCCTTTATATCTATTGAAGATGAACGATTTAGAGATCATATTGGAATAGATCCTAAGGGTATAGCTTCCTCTGCTATAGACAATATAAAAGCTGGTAGTGTTGTAAGAGGTGCAAGTACTATTACCCAACAATTAGTTAAAAATGTTTATTTGACTATGGAAAAAAAATGGGATCGAAAGATAAAAGAAGCTTATCTTGCCATTCAAATGGAAAAAGCTCTGACAAAAGATCAAATCCTCGAGGCATACTTAAATAGAATTAACTTGGGACAAGGAGCTTATGGAGTGCAGGAAGCATCTCAAACTTATTTTTCAAAAAATGTGGAAGATCTAACAATAGCTGAATCAGCTCTTTTTGCTGGTATAGTAAAGAGCCCTAGTAAATATTCTCCATACCACACTATACGTCCTGAAGACTTTGATAGTTCAAAATATCATGAAATTGGACAAATAGACATACTTGGGGAAAAATATTTTGCAGTGTATAATGAAGAAGCAGTTAAAAGACAGAGGATTATACTTGATAAAATGTTATCTTTAGGAAAGATAAGTCAATCTGAATATAATGAAGCATTATCTGAAAACATAAAAGAAACTTTGAAACCTGGCAAAAAAAAGATCCAGGATATTTCTTCATATTTTAATGACTATGTAAAAACTCAAGCTGAAAATGCTTTGATGAAGAGATTTGGATATACAAAAGAAGAAGCTCAAAATGAAATTTTTACTGGCGGACTAAAAATTTACTCTACAATAGATTTAAGTCTTCAAAGACAATTAGAAGAAGTATATGATAATTTCACTGAAATTTTAGCAGGTGATCCTTCTAAATTTAAAGGGCCATTTTTAATAGAATGGAAATTGAGTAAAACTGGCAATATACTAGATAATAAGGGTGGTATTCTTTTTTACAAACAAGAAAATTTATTTAATGAAGATTTTGGGTTAATAATTGAAAAAGGAACTTATGAATTTAACAATAATAACCTCCTTATTAAGAATCCAAAGTTAGCTCCATATGCAAAACATATTGATATAGCTGATTATTATAGACTTGATGAAAAGAAAAATCTTGTAACACATACTGTTGGAAGTATTATCCTTCCAGAAGATAAATTCAGTATATCCGAAAACAAAGAAATATTAATAGATATAAATTATCTAGATGAAACTGGAGACTTTTATAAAGTTGATCAAAATCAAAATTTGATTATCGACAGTAGATATTTTTATAGATCAATAGATGGAATAGTGCAACCTCAATCAGCTACAGTTATATTAGACTATAGGACTGGCAAAATAGTAGCCCTTGTTGGTGGTAGAGATATTGAAGGTGCTAGGATACTTAATAGAGCAACTGCATCACAAAGACAACCTGGGTCTGTAATGAAACCCCTTGGATCTTATCTGCCAGCACTTGACAACGGATTTACAGCTGCTAGCCCAATTGACGATACACCCTTCTATGCCAATGGCAAACTTTGGCCTAAGAACTGGTATAGTGGATATAAAGGTATTTATAGTCTAAGAAGGTCAGTTGAACAATCAGTAAATGTAAATTCTGTTAAAGTTGTAGATAAAGTTGGCATACAGACAATCTTACCTTATTTTGAAAAACTTGGCATAATAAACAATGCTGATCCAGAAAATGATAGCTTTGTAACTGCCTCAGAAGATAGGGTAAATAATGATGAAAATTTATCTACACTAGGGCTTGGTGGTATGACAAAAGGACTTACTCCACTGGAAGTAACAGCTGCATTTGGAGCCATTGCAAATAATGGTGTATATATTGAACCTATTGCATTTACAAGAATAGAAGATAAAAAGGGAAACCTACTTATCGATAATACGCCTAAAGAAAATGTTGTTGTATCTCCTGGCGTTGCTTATATAATGAAAGATATACTTAGAACTACCGTCTCTGATGGTATAGCTGGAAGGGCAAATCTCAATAACATGGTTGTAGCTGGAAAAACTGGTACTACTCAAAAACAAGCTGATATATGGTTTGTAGGATTTACTCCATACTACGCAACTGGCGTATGGATAGGCAATGACTCGCCAGCCATTACTCTTTCTTATAGCAGCAGTAAAGCAGCCGAACTTTGGAAACATATAATGACAAAAGCACATGAGGGTCTTGAGGGTAAAACCTCTTTTGATATGCCTGGAGACATAATAAAGGTCAATGTATGTTCTCAGTCTGGCAAACTACCAACAGAACTTTGTACAAAAGATCCAAGAGGTAGTACTGTAAGAACTGAAATATTTGTAAAAGGAACAGAACCTAGAGACCATTGTGATGTTCACGTTACCGCTACTATAGATAAGACAAACGGAAAACTTGCAAATGAATATTGTCCTGAAGATGTGCTTGAATCACAGGTATTTATAGAAACTTCTCCACCATATAACCCATCAGATCACAATGGAATAATGCCTAGTGATTATCAGTTCAGATTACCTGTATCGGTTTGTGACGATCATAGCGAATCAACAGTAATCCCTGAAGAAGATGATGAATTCGACTATTTTTTCCCATTTTTCCCTTCAGGTGACGATGATGATGAAAACATGGATGATTCTAGAAATTTAAATATTGAAGATGAATATCTTGAAAATAAGTATGATGAAAATGAGTATAATGATGAAAGTGATGATGAAAACTAAGGCTTTAAGCCTTAGTTTTTTGTTTTTGGATTAAATACCATTGCCATTATATAGCTAAAAAATATAGCTGCTGATATCCCACCTGAAGCTGCGGTCATTCCACCAGTAAATGCACCTATCATCCCTTTTGTTTTTGCTCCTTCTATGGCTCCTTCCGCCAATACGTTGCCAAATCCTAAAATAGGAACAGTCGCTCCTGCTCCTGCAAAATTTACTAATGGTTTGTATATCCCTATTCCTCCTAATATAACTCCTAAAGTAAGAAAAGACACTAATATATGTGCAGGAGTTAATTTTGTAGTATCTAGTAGTATTTGACCTATTACGCATATTAGTCCTCCTACTACAAATGCTTTTACATATTCCATTTTTTCACCTCTATTAATTATTTATATCTATAGTGACTGCATGTGCTATACCGGGTATCGACTCACCCTGTTGATTTATTGTGGTAGAATGAAGTGCTCCAGTAGCCATTATGAGTATTTTATTGAAATTTCCCTTTAACATTTCTTTGTATATATATGAATTTAAAACAACTGCTGCAGCTCCACATCCAGAACCTCCTGCATGAGTATCTTGATTCTCACTATCAAATATCTCTATACCGCAATCTGTGTACACACCCGATAAGTCATATCCTTCACTTAACATCATATCTAATACAATTGATTTACCTACTTTACCTAGATCACCAGAAATTATTAAATCATAATCTTTAGGTGTATATCCTGTATCTTTAAAATGAGTTAAGAGTGTATCAATAGCTGCCGGAGCCATTGCAGCTCCCATATTAGAAGCATCTTTTATACCTTTATCAATTATTTTGCCTGTAGTTACATAAGTGATATATGGCCCTTGACCTTTAGATGATAATACTGTGGCACCAGATCCAGTAACTGTCCATTGGGATGAAAAATTTCTTTGGCTTCCATATTCAAGTGGAAATCTAAATTGCCTTTCTGCAGAGCTAAAATGACTAGATGTAGCACATACTACTTTTTCTGCAAATCCTCCATCTACCAGCATTGCCCCAAGTGACAATGATTCAGTCATTGTAGAACATGCTCCATATAGTCCATAGTAGGGAATAGCAATTTGTCTAGCTGCATATGCAGATGATACTATTTGATTTAACAAGTCACCTGAAAGTAAATATCCAACATCTTTAGTAGTAATTCCAGCTTCATCTATAGCAGCTTTTATAGTTTCTTCTTGTATTTTAGCTTCAGCTTTTTCAAATGACTCTTGACCCCACATATCATCTTCTAGTATTTGATGAAAATATGATTTTAAGGGGCCCTCTCCTTCTTTCGGTCCTACTATAGTATATGTACCTATAATTGAAGGAGGATTTTCAAATTTAACTGTTTGTTTGCCGATTCTTTTTTTTGCCATATTACATACCTCCTCCAATCAATAAATATACCATACCTACTAATATAGAACTTCCTACACCATATACAATTACTGGCCCTGCTATAATAAACATCTTAGCTGCAACACCAAATATAAATCCTTCTTTTTTAAATTCCATAGCTGGTGAAGCCATAGCATTTGCAAATCCAGTAATTGGTATAGCTGCGCCTGCACCTCCAATTTTACCTATCTGATCATAAACACCTAGCCCTGTTAAAAAAGTTCCAATAAAAACTAATATCATTGATGTAGCAGTTGCAACTGATTTTTCATCTAATCCCTTTGAATTTAGCCAATTATTTAAAATTTGTCCAATTACACATATAAACCCTCCCATTAAAAATGCCAATATTATATTTTTGATATAAGTTGGTTTAGGAACCTTCTCATCTGCATACTTTTCATATTCTTTATTGCTTTTATTTATCATATTATCTCTCCTTACAAATGAAATATAAAGTAATATAAAGAACCTATCACCTTTCCTACCATTAAAGCATATATGGTATATTTTAAATTGTTTTTTATCTTGAATTTTTTTGATAAAATTGGAATTACATTTAGCACCTCAGCCAATGCTGATGATAAAAGGCCTATAAATATCCCATATACCCCTCCTAGAAATATCATAATATACTTATCTATGTTAATACTGTATTCAAACATATATAATACATTAAACAATATTACCGCAATGATAATATTCCAGTAATAAAGTTTAATATAGTTATTTGTATTTGTAAGCTGAATTAACCTGGGGATTATTTGCAAAATAGCGAGAAAAGCAGCAAGTGCAGTACCTACTGCAATACCTCCACCTAAGCTAACAGGTATTAATATTATATATTTAAGCATATCTGCCTCGTTTCCTAAATTTCATTATTTTTCTTTATTTCATTTTTTATTTCCTCTTCCATATCTTGCTCATACATAAACAACTCTATTTCCATAGGACCTGGTTCTTTAGCCCTTCTCTTACTAGAGCTAAATATTCTAGTAAAAAAAGTCATTACTCCTATTCCTATACCTAAAGAATACGGGATTGCCATAATCAAGGGATTATCTTTTTTCTCTCCTGTAAAAATCTGGTATAACTTTTCTATAGAACTGCGAGTATTTACATCCTCATGAAAATTAATTAATGCTAAACTAGAGCCAAAAAATAGTATTATACAAACTATTAATACCTTAAAAAACTCTAATGCTTTGTGTGATATTTGTTGAGATTTATATTCAATTAAAATCTCTGATTCCCCAATTATATCTAAATCTACATTAGGATAAGCATTTAGTATTTTTGCTGTAACTTGAATAGCCGTTATACAAGCCCAATCTTCTTCTATATTTCTTTCTTCAATTAATAGTTTTTCAATTTGTCTTTGTACTTTATTATTGGAACAATATACATCTCCTAGATCTTCTACTAATACATCCTTTTTTACATCTATTGCTTTCTTTTTTTCCATCTTAAAATAAACTTTTTCCTCAGCCATTCATTTCACTTCTTTCTAAATTTCTATCTACAAAAATAGCTTTCTTAGGTACTTCTTTGTTTGCAAATTGTTCCTTTAAAAAAAAATACTCCACACTAAAATGAATCCTAAGATTAACAAAGCAATTATCTTTTTAAGTTTTAATTCCCTAATCACATAATCACTCCATTCTAAACTTATTATCTGCTTAAATCATTTTTTAATACAAAAAAAGACATAAATTATGTCTTTTTAAAGTCTTTTCTTATTTCTTCAATTATTTTTTTTTCAATTCGAGATACTTGGACTTGTGAAATACCTAAAATATCAGCTACTTGTGTTTGAGTTCTATCTTTAAAATATCTAAGTAGAATAACTTGTCTATCTCTAGGTCGCAATTCTCTTAGTATATTTTTCAACATTATGTTATCTACTATATCTGTATCGCTTGCATCCGTTTGATTGCTTAACTTATCTATTAAATATATAGGATCACCATCACTTTGGTGTACTACATCATATAAATAATTCGGATGATAAGATGCCTCATATGCCATCACTATATCTTCCTTATCTATGCCTATTTCATCAGAAATCTCTTGTATACTTGGTTCTCTTCCTAATTCCTTTGAAAGCCTTTCCTGTGCAGATTTTGCCTGTGCAGCAGTTTGCTTGAGGGATCTACTCACTTTAATTAGCCCATCATCCCTTAAAAACCTCTTTATTTCTCCAACGATCATAGGAACTGCATATGTTGAAAACTTAACTCCATAATTCATATCAAATTTATCTATGGCTTTCAAAAGACCTATACTCCCAATTTGAAATAAATCGTCTTTTTCATAACCTCTATTTAAAAACCCTCTTAATACTGATTTTATAAGACCTATATTGTATGTTACTAATATATCTTTAGCTTCTTTACTTCCATATTGAGCTTCCTGGATAAGCTCCATAGTTTCTTCATGGGATAGTAATTTTCTTTCACTGCTTAGTCCCATATTATCTACTCCTTAGCATTAAGACTAGAAAATCTCTTTCTCATCTTTACTTTTGTTCCTTGCCCTTTGATACTCTCTATTTCTAAGATATCCATAAAAGTTTCCATTACTGTAAATCCCATTCCAGATCTTTCTAAATTGGGCTTTGAAGTATAAAAAGGTTCTAATGCCTCATCTATATCAGAAATTCCCATACCTTTATCTTCAACCACAATCTCTATCTCGTCTCCAGTTATTCTAGACTCTAATACTACTAAGCCCTCTTTATATTCATATCCATGTATTATTGCATTTGTAACAGCTTCAGAAACTGCTGTTTTTATATCCGATAGTTCTTCTAGAGTAGGATCTAATTGGGCTGCAAAAGCTGCCACTACAACTCTTGCAAAAGATTCATTACTAGACTTACTCAAAAATTCCAATCTCATATAATTATTATTCAAGTTTTTCATCTCCTTATACATTTTCTACTGCTAATTCAATATTTGGATATACATTTATTATATTTAGTAGTCCTGACATTTTAAGCATTTTTTCAACATAAGTATTATCATTAACTATGGAAATTTTACCTTGCCTTTCTACTGCATTTTTATATCTCCCCATTATAAGCCCTATTCCTGAACTATCCATAAATGTTAAACTTCTTAGATCAAATATAATATTACTTATTCGATGATCTTCATATTCTTGTTCTATTTTTTGTCTTAATTCCTCTGTACTATGATGATCTAATTCTCCTTTAAGTTGTACTATCAAATTATTTTTATGTTTATCTACTGTTAAATACAAAAATATCCCTCCTATCATTTT
>CAYRYO010000048.1:0-12843 GCA_964428475.1 uncultured Tissierellaceae bacterium | reverse complement strand
TTAACTTCATAGCTATAACTGCTAGTGAGTAGGAGTCGTTACACTGTCCTGCGTCTAATACTCTTGGTATTCCACCTATATCTCCTAGATTAAGCTTGTTATATCTAAACTTTGCACATCCTGCTGTAAGGATAACTGTGTCTTTTGGAAGTGCCTCTGCAAATTCTGTGTAATAGTTTCTAGTCTTATGTCTTCCGTCACATCCTGCCATTACAAAGAATTTCTTGATTGCTCCTGATTTAACTGCGTCAACTACTTTGTCTGCTAATGCAAATACTTGAGCGTGTGCAAATCCACCTACTATCTTACCTGTTTCAATTTCAGTTGGTGCTGGAAGCCTTTTAGCATGTGCTATAACTTCTGAGAAATCTTTAGCTTCTCCATTTACTCTATCTGCTATATGTTTAAATCCTGGATATCCTGAACTACCTGTTGTATATACTCTATCTGCATATGATGCTAGAGGTGGTACTATACAGTTTGTAGTAAATAGAATAGCTCCGTTAAATTTATCAAATTCTTCTTTTTGTGACCACCATGCACCACCGTAGTTTCCAACGAAGTTATCATACTTCTTGAATTTTGGGTAATAATTTGCTGGAAGCATTTCTCCATGAGTGTATATATCTACTCCTGAGCCTTTTGTTTGCTCTAGTAATTCTTCAAAGTCTTTTAAATCATGTCCTGATACTAATATTGCTGGATTTTTTCTTACTCCAATGTTTACTTCAGAGATTTCTGGATTTCCATAAGTAGTTGTATTAGCTTTATCTAATAGAGCCATAGTTTTAACTCCATATTCTCCTGTTTCAAGAGTAAGCGCTACAAGATCATCTACTGTAAGTGTGTCATCTAATGTAGCTGCCATTGCTTTTCTAATGAATTTAGCAATATCTTTATCTTCATATCCTAGATTGTCAGCGTGCTCTGCATATGCTGCCATTCCCTTAAGTCCGTATATAATAAGTTCTCTAAGACTTCTAATATCTTCATTTTCAGTAGCAAGTACCCCTACTTCTTCTTTTTCTGCTTTAAACTGGATTTCATCATTTGAAGTTACTACAAATGTAGCTGCATCTTCTAATTCTCCAAGCTCTACACCTTTAGCTTTTAATTCTTCTTTTAATTCATCTCTTAATTTAAGAGCATCCTTGATTTTTTCAAAAAATCTATCTTTGTCAAAGTTTGCATTTGTAATTGTCATAAATAATGCTTCTATTAAAAATCTATCTAGACCTTCTTTTTCATATCCAATTTCATCTGCCTTAAGTCCAAGCTGTGAGATTCCCTTTACTGCATAGATCATTAAGTCTTGAAGCGCTGCAAGATCTGCTGTTTTACCACACATACCTACCTTTGTACAAGCTTTATTTCCCATTGCTTCCTGACATTGATAACAAAACATTTTATTGTCCATTAATTCAGCCTCCTCTTTTATATTCATTATTCTATTGTCTTTCTTAATCTTCTATACCCATTATACTAAGTCCTAAAAGATTAATCGGTAACTTATGTTACGAAATAAAACTTAAATTTTATTGTCGAGCCGCAAAATTTTGAATTGCGAATGAAATTCAAAGGATTAAAGACGGTGCGGGATGGAACCCGCCCCCTACTAATAATCTTTTCCTGCTGGCATTATCTTTGATGGATCAGAGGTTCCACAGGGAGTAATTCCATATACCATTCCACAATGCGGGCATTTAGTCTCTAAATGAGTCATTTCAAACTCATTATCACATTCTACACATTTAATCATAATCGTCATAGGCATTACCATCTCAGTGAATCCCATCATTCTAAGTTTATCAACTACCATTTTCCCATTTTCAAAGCTACCTGAACATCCTGTATGCATATATATCTCCTCCTCTAGTTTGTTTATCTAGTGAATGAAGTTCAAAGGATTAAAGACGGGGCGGGACGGAACCCGCCCCCTACGGTATATCCAACAATCACTAGATATTGTGCCCTATATAATATTCAACAATCATTAGATATCGTGGCCTATATCATATTTAATAATCATTAGATATCGTGGCCTATATCATATCTAACAACCATTAGATATCGTAGGGGTTGGGTTCCATCCCAACCCGTCTTTTGACTCTGATTCACAATTCAGCATTCACAATTCACAATTTCTTAACCTAATGTTTCCCCATGCCTTAACTTGGTTCTCATGCCTTGTATCACATTGTCCATCTTTTCTAATTCTACTAGAAGTTTTTTCTCTTCCTCTGATGTCTCTATTACTCTGTCTATTCCGCCATTCTTAATTATAATTCTCTTATCTGCTATAAGAGCAAGTGTTGGGTCATGTGTTGCCATTAGCACTATTTTGTCACTTGATATTAAGAGATCTAATGCCCTTTTTCTATCTATTCCTGCGTTTTCTATTTCATCTATTAATACTATTGGAGATGAGCTTAATATTGCAGTATCTGCTATCATAAGAGCCCTTGACTGCCCTCCACTAAGAGATGTAACTGGTGTGTCTAAGTCAAACTGTTCTCCTGCTAGATTGTTTGCTGCATATATTATCTTGACTATTACGCCTTCAATATCTTCTACAAGTCTACTTCCTGCGTGAAGTTCTAAGAATTCTCTTACAGTTAAATCCATTACAAAATTCATATTTTGCGAGAGCTGTGCTACCAATTTATTATTAGTAGAAAATCTCCATTTTTTATCAGGGGTTTCTCCATTTATTAATATTCCTCTATTAGTCGGAGTGTCACGCATTGCTGTCCATTCTATATCTGCAAGTAGTCTGGATTTACCAGAACCTGTAGGCCCTACTATTGAGATAATCTCTGATTTATTTATAGTTAGTTGACTAAATCCCTCGGGCTTTCCTGACTTGTCCTTTCCTGGAAGAATAGTAAGTGAGTTTACACTCTTGTCTTCTTCTATTCCTAGAAATTCCTTCATTTGCTCTATAAATACTTCTAAATCAGATGTCAATTTTTCTCTGTCTATTGCCCAGTTTTCTATATCATCTTCTGTGAAGTGATTTAAATATTCCTCAAAGGTACTATCTTTAAATTCTTCTACTTCCAATTTGTTTTCTTCAAAATAACTAGTTACAAAGGGATATTTTTCTTCCAATTCCCTAATAGTTAAATTATTCATCATCATCACCTAATTCCATTTTTCTTACATTACCCATTTGATAAGACTCACCTATTTTAGTTTCACCCAAACAATATGAACACAGTGCTGAAGGCATTGGGAATCTAAGTTCCATTCCCTGAACACTATCTACCACTTGAGTCTCATCATAAAGCAATGTGCTAAGTTCATATGCACCTTGACCTGTAAGACCGTTTATATGCATAGTAGTAGCTCTTGGATTCACTGAATTTACTTTCATAGCAAATACTTCTCTCTCTGCTTGAGATACTATATCTCCTTTTGTAATTACTACTATATCTGCTGATTTTAGCATAGGTCCTATTTTTTTTGGCGTATTTATTCCTGATAAGTTGTCTATTACGCATACTCCTCTTATTTCTTTTATATATGGTGAACATCTATTGCAAAGTCCAGCTGATTCTGTGATTAACATATCTAGTCCTAGTTTGTTTCCCCACTGCACTACTTCTTCTATATTTGATACAAAAAAGTGATCTGGGCAAAGTGCACCTGATAGTCCCTTTTTCACTGGAATTCCAGCTTTTTTATATAGTTGATCATCATCTGTGTAAAGGCAGTCAAATTTAACTACTCCCACCTTAATATTTCTTTGTTTCATTGAATCAATTGTCTTTAGTATTATAGAGGTCTTACCTGATGAAGGTGGACCTGAAACTACGATTAAATTCATATTTACCTCCTATATAGATTCATTAAATATATTTTCACATTTGCTTATTAGTCTTCCAATGTCATGATTATTTATATAATCCCATCCAAGCCACATAAATTTTTGACTTTCATCAAGCTCATTGTCTACTTGAACATTTGTCGATGGGAACCTTCCGTTATTTGAAAGAATCTCACCTACTTCTTTAGATGCAAAGAATTCTACAATTGGTTTTACTTTTTCCTCTTTATCAGCTTTACTTAATAAGAATATTGGGCTTATAATTGCCCCATCTTCTGGCCATATAGGAACCATAGGTCCTTTTCCCGTTACCATCTTTGTAAAGAAATATGGCATTATTGTAATAGTTGGCTTATCTTTTTTTCTATAGGATTTTACCATTTCTGAGGGGTGCATATTTCTCATAAATGACTTGCCAAGTTTTCTAAGTCCATCTTCTCCGTAAGTTTTGTAGATATTTAATAGTATTGCGTTAAATAAGTCAAAATCGCCTACCGGAAGAGATACTTCTCCTTGAAATTCTTCTTTAAATAAATCTTCCCAAGTCCTTGGATATTCTCTATCTCCCATTTCTTCTTTATTTACTAAAAATACTGCGGGCACTACTCCTATCATTCCATATTGCCCCATTGGATCTTTTAAGCTTATATATTCGTTATCAAAGTCTAAATTGACCTTTTCTGGTGTAAAGTCTTTAAATACACCCTTTTCTTTGTATTTACCAATTAAATGCTTGTCAAAGAAAAGATCAAATCCTGCTGAAAGAAATATATCTGCAATTTCACTTTCATCTTTTAAATCTACTATTTGATCTTTTATCCAATCGACTCCACCTGAAGCTACTTTTAATTCGTAGTCTAGTGTGAATGGGAGCTTTTCTCTATCTAACCATTTTTCAAAACTCTCATATAAGGGAAGTTTTACAGGACAGGGAAGTATTCCCTCTATTCTTACATCTGCATCCTCTTGTCTTTGTCTGTCTACTAGTGCTTTATCTTCTGATACCCTGTTTTGCTCTATTGTCTCTACAAGTTTTTTCTCAAATAATTCTACATTTATCTTTTTACTCCTGCATGCCATTTCAACAGAGATCGTCTTCCCCATTGCTTTCCTCATCACTGCACTTGCAAGTTGATCAAATCCACTAGCTACAAATACATCTATTGTTTCTGGATACTTTTCAGTTATATGGTAAAGCTTGTCTTTTATATCAAAATATTTATTCATCCTTGACCTCCTATAAATTCAATGTCTATATTAATATTCTCTTATCTTCTAAATATATTATATATCAATAAAGAAAAACAATCGGTAACATGAGTTACGGATTGTTTTTCTTTTTCTATCAAATGATAGCTATTCTGGAAAAGTATATAATCCATAGGTGTTTTTTCCTTGCAATAATCTACTTGCTCCGTGGGATTCAAGATAAGTAGGCATTTGTGCCTGCTATTCTAAATCAATATTTAAAATAGACTCTAATAAGGGAATATCAAATACTATCTTTTGTATAATACCCGTTAGCATTATAATTATAGCTGGTATTATCAAAATAGTGGATATATGTATTGCACCTTTATCCACCATACTTACTAAATTAAATCCAATTACTGTGCCTAGTGAAAATCCTATCCAGCGACAAGCCCAAAACATAACCATTTTCCAGTTTCTCTTAGCTAAATTTATTCCTATATCAGTAGCAGGTCCCGTTAAATGTGTGGTACGGCTAATTGGAGTCAAGCTTGTGGTTGCATTTTGGCATCCCATAGCCATTGGTATTAAAATTGTATTGATAGCTGCATGCTTTAAGCATATAGGAAAGGATGCTATTATAACAAGTATCCCTGTAAATACTAGACCACCTCTAAGCCCTGTCTTTCTAGTTACTATAGTTGCCATAAAGGCACCCATTATAAAAGCTAGGATAACTAAAGCTATGCCAAGAAATGCCTTTAAATCTAAATTAAATGCATGATATCCCAGTGCTTTAACTCTACCCGTCATAAAAGAAGGGCTTTCATTTAAAAATAGTTTTACCCCAATGGTATCAATCCACCCTGCCATTATAGAGAGTATAAAACCTACAATATTAATGCCTAATGAAATTTTAATTCTAGTTTTATTATTTAATATAATTTCCCTATTATTACTCAAAGCAACACCTTCTTTCATATTCAATAATATTTGACTTCACTATTATATACTACAAAGGTACAATTTTCACTATAATTATCAATCTTTCATCAAGTATAAAGTTTTACCTAGATATGGGGGTTAACTTTACGCACATTTTAATATATTGGGCATATATTATATTGTACAATTTAAAGAAAGGAAGATTAAGATGAATAACTACTATAGAAGGCACTCAGATCAACAAGGATATGAAGATCATTGGTGTAATTGTGTGCCTTTATATGATCATGGACCAAATCCATATATTGTAAATATAAATGAAGCTACCAAGCAAAATACCAATTTTCGCACCGCACTCTGGACTGGAGAATATCTACAACTTACTCTAATGAGTATAAATCCTAGAGAAGATGTAGGGCTTGAATTGCATCCCGATGTAGATCAGTTTATCAGAATTGAAGAAGGTCAGGGACTCACTTTAATGGGTGATAGTCCAGATAATCTTTATTTTGAGAGAAGGGTTTATGATGATGATGTAATCTTGATACCTGCTGGAAAATGGCATAATTTAATAAATATAGGCTGTACTCCGCTTAAACTCTACTCTATTTATGCACCGCCAGAACATCCACACGGTACAATTCACAAGACAAAAGAAGAGTCGCAAATTGATCATAACAGGAGGTAGTTTTAAAATTAACCCTAGGATACTAAAAAATCCTAGGGTTAATTTATGTTTAAAAATATTATTAAAAATGAGGTCACTATTTTAAAAGAAATTTTATTCAAGATTTAAGTTAAGTCTACTTTTAGATAGAAAAAATTTCTTCTATCAGATTACTCAGGCACAACTTACTACCCTTACAGCATAGCTTAAAATAATATTCAATCCTATTATTTCAGTAGTATGTTTATTTTGTTCTTTACGTCACTCATAATATCTTCATTGGTTTTTCCAAACCTTTTGATTACAATATCTTGTGATAATGTATAAATTTTATCTGCTCGTATACATGAATCAACCTTTATCTTTCCTTATATTAAATCAGTAAATGGAATAGGGATAAGCAATATATCACCCTGCTTATACATTATTCCATACCTCATCATCTATATCATTATCCCAAAAATCTAAACTGCTATTACTCGCGGTTTCTAATTCTTTAAACATATTCATCTCTTCTTTCACCTTAAGATATCCTATAAAATCTATTACCTCTGATATCTTACTTTCAGGTATTTGGTCTATTAAATTTAATAGTATTTGTTTTGCAGTATTCATTCTATCACTACCTTTCAAATAGTATATTTTATCTTTATTATACCCTATTAGTAAAGAATTGCTACATATTTGACATAAGACCATTCATCATTCTTAATATAAATAATCTCCAAGCATCTCTTCTATCATATCCTGCGTTGCTTCCTCTTCATATATATAATAGCTTATTCCATTGATTGTCTTTCCCTCTCCTGGGATAGTATTTATCTTTATATTTTCTAAAATATCTTTTTTGTTAAAGTTTGTAGCTTTTAACACTGTCTTGATGGGAATATTGGTATCTACATAATCATAGTATGTCTTTATTATCTTTGGTATTTTAAATATGTTTTTAATACTAAATGCTTGGTTTGCAAATTCCTTTATAAATATTTGTTGTGCTTTAACCCTACCTATATCTCCGTCTGGATAACTTCGAAATCTTAAATACTCTAGAGCCTTGTCTCCATTTAAGGTTTGAATTCCTTTTTGTAAATCTATATAAAACTCTTGATTTTTAGTTGTATCAGTGTGTTTCATTCTTTTAGGTATATCTATTTCTACTCCGCCTATTGCATTTACTATTTCCTTTACTGCTTGATAATTTACTTTTACATAGTAATCTAAATCTATATTTAAAAACTCCCTTACAGTTCTAAGGGTTAAATCAATACCTCCATAAGAATGAGCATGATTTATCTTATCTAATTTACCTTTCAACATAACTCTAGTATCTCTTGGAATTGATATAAGAGATATTTGTCCAGTTTTAAAATTCACTCGACTTAATATCATAGTATCTGTTCTTATATTGGAATGCTCATCCAAATCGTTGCTGTCTACACCCAGCATTAAAAATAACATTTCATCTTTGATTTCTTTGAGTTCTTCAGCTTCTTCTTCACCACTTGCATCTTCACTATATTCATCTGTTTTTTTATTTTTTGAAAGTATGCTATTGTTTAAATTTATGAATATAAATGAAAATACAATTATAGAAATAATAAATGATATGTAAAATTTCTTTTTCATCTTCTGTCCCCCAGTTTTTAATAAATGTTCACTTAATTTACTAGTTTTATAATTTTAAGTTAATTATACATTAATACATTATGAATATATGTAACATTTTGGTTACATTAATCCTAATATAAGGTTTCTGCTTTATATTGTTTTTTTTGGATATAATGTATATAGGTGATTAAAATGAAAAATATAGAAAATCGTGTATCTGTAAGAACTTTTGATAAAAAAGAAATATCAAAAGATCATATGGAAAAGTTAGTTGATTTTATAAGTAATATTGAGAAAGGTTATCCGGATTATCGTTTGCCACTGATAAATTCAAATGTAGATGGAAAAGTAGGTACCTATGGTGTCATTACTGGTGGAAATACTTATATCTGTGGAATTGTTAAAAAAGATAATCCTGATTTAGTTGAGCTTGGATATTTATTTGAAAAGATAATCTTATTTGCTACTTCCCTGGGTCTTGGAACTTGTTGGCTAGGTGGTACATTTAATAGATCTGAGTTTGCTGAGAAGGTTGGACTTGCATCTGATGAATCATTTATATGTGCAACTCCTGTGGGTTATGTTGCTGAAAAGAAAAGTATAAAAGAAAGAGCAATGAGAAAGATGGCAAAGTCTGATCATAGAAAGGATTTCAGTGAAATCTTTTTTGATCCAAACTTGGATCCTTTAAATAAAGACTCGCTCGGAGTATATGGTGAGGCCCTAGAGATGGTTCGAATAGGCCCTTCTGCTTCAAATAAGCAACCCTGGAGAATAGTTAAACAGGAAAAATCATATCATTTATTTCTAGAAAGGACTCCTAATTATGCTAAAGATTTGGCTTATGATATTCAACTATTAGATATGGGGATAGCAAAATATCATTTTGAAGCTAGCTTAAAAGAAAGCGGAGAAGATGGATATTGGGGGAAGGTGGATAGACATCCCGAGTATGAGAATTTAGAATATATCTCTACTTGGCTAAAGGAAATATAATAAATGGGACGAGGTAGCTGTCACCTCGTCCCATTGTCTAGTATCTAAGCACTGCAGCTACTTCTTTTCCATCTGGTAGTCTTTCACTATCTACTGCATATACTGTTCCGCCTCTTGTCGTAGTAAGTGCAGATGCATATCCTATTAAGTCTTCTGCTTCAAATTTTTTATCATTATATATTTTAATTTTATTTTTTTCTAAATCGTGGACTCCCCACTTTTCTGCATCTTTATCTATAAATAGTGTTTCTACTTGACCATTATATGCTTTTGGTATTATGCTTTCTAGTGAATTTGCATATAGTTTATTGTTTTGTCCTTTATATTGATTGTACTTTGCTTGTGCCAATTTTTGTATCTGAATAAATTTTGGTTCCATTATATCCCAACTCTGTTTGTGTAAATCATCTGCAGATAATATTTCAGGATTTCCCTTTATATATTCATCAGCTATATTGGGATATTTACTTATTTCCTTAAATATTGGAATTAAATATTCTACTCCCGCTAATATTAAAGGTAAATTCTCCTTTTTCTTGTATCTATCTAGCGACTCATCTATGGCTCTAAAATATCTATTTAATTGATTTACATCAAAGTCATTTTCAACTGCCTGTCCTTGTGTTGCCTTATTGTATGAAAGAGAAGACTTGCTTACTGTATGAGCAGTCTTAGTTTGTAATTTAGTTCTTGAATCTTGATCTACTTTCATATCTTCTACTCTCTTAGGTGCATCTTTCATTTCTATTTCTTGAATACTTTGCTTGTTTGCTCTGAGAAGTCTCACTTCATTTTGACTAAGTGCTAGTATATAGTATTCTCCACCTTCTGTAAATAATTGTATAAGTGGTTTTGTATAGAATTTATTTGATAATACTGTATCTTCTTTTACTGGATAAGGAAGATGATAGTAATCCATTTTCTCTTGGCCTAAAAATACTGCTAATCCTTCTGATTGATTTTGCCAAAATACTGTATTATCTATTAAATCACTTGCGGGTTTTAAAAAGCTTTGAACTTCAGATTTTCTCCATTTCATATTATAGAGTTTATCTTCTGCTTGTCTTATTCTCTGTTTAAATCTTATGGTATTTTGTTTTATATCTGGACCCATCTTATATGTTGGGAAATACATCGATATTAACATTTCTTCTTGTCTATTTAAAAGATCTTCATAAATTTCTTTTGTGAGTATATCCATTTCTACCTCCCTGAAAATTTATTTCAAATAATTAATATCATTATTAATTTATCCAAAATATCGTTTTCATATGTTGTTGTATAAATGGATTATATAGATAAAAATTGAGTATAAAGATAAGTTTAATTTATTAGGAAAATTTTTCAAAAAAATAGGACAAGATCCTAGCACCCTTGCCCCATTAATCTATTACAACTTTACATCTACCAGTATCCTTAGCTTTATAAAGTCTCTTATCTGATAGCTCTATCATTGCATCTGTATTAAAATTATTTATATCTATTTCTCTTGAATCTGCAATCCCTGCACTAAAACTGAGTCTTATTTCTTCATTTTGATATATGAATTTTCTATCTTTAACCTTTTTTAATATTCTCCTTACTAATTGCTGACTTTCTTCTTTGTTTGTATCTGGAAGTATAAGTATGAATTCTTCGCCCCCATATCTACCCAATATATCATAGGATCTTATATCCTCATCTATCATCTTTGTAAATTCTCTTAACATAAAATCTCCAGCTTGATGACCGTATTTGTCATTGACTTCTTTGAAAAGATCTATATCTATTATACATACGGAAAATGGATGACCCACTCTCTTATAATTATCTGATATTTGATTTAATCTTTCAAATAAATACCATCTACTATATGAATTTGTAAGAGGATCCCTAATAGCTATTTCTTTTAACTTAGCTTCAAGCATTTTTCTCTCAGTTATATCGTGTTTAACTGCCATGTAATATGTTAATTTTCCGTCTTTATTGTATATAGGTGTAATCCTTGAGTCTTCATAGTAGAAGCTCCCATCTTTTTTCTTATTTATCTGTTCACCATTCCATATTTCACCGTTTGATATTTTATTCCACATCTTTTCATATACTTGATCATGAGTAAATCCAGACTTTAGTATTCTTGGGTTTTCCCCCATTACTTCTCTGGCATTATATCCCGTTACATTTTCAAATGCATTATTTACATATATAATATCGCCTTCCAAGTCTGTAATTAATATAGCTACAGACGTTTGCTGGACAGCTGTAGATAATATAATTCTCTCATCTTCAGATGAAAAAATACTTTTTTTAAAATTATTATCTTGCATACACTCACTCCATATTTTTTCCTTATATCAACTCTTATTCTTTATATTATACAATAAAGAATTTACTTATACTAGTATATTGTGTTAAAACCCAAATATAACAATAGGTATATATACCCATATATTAAATTATTGAAAATAAAAATGGAACAGTCTACCTGTCCCATTAAGCTGCAAATTGGCTGTTGTAAAGTTCTGCATAAAATCCATTTTTTTCTAGAAGCTCTTCATGGCTGCCTTGTTCTACTATGTCTCCTTCTCTCATTACAAGTATTAGATCTGAATCTCTTATAGTAGATAGTCTGTGTGCTATTACAAAACTTGTTCTATCTTTCATTAGGTTTTCCATTGCTTTTTGTATTAATACTTCTGTCCTGGTGTCTACAGATGAGGTTGCTTCGTCAAGTATCAATATATTTGGATCTGATAGTATTGCACGTGCAATGGTTAAAAGTTGCTTTTGTCCTTGGCTTATATTGTCAGCTTCTTCGTTTATTTCCATATTGTATCCATCTGGAAAAGTTCTGATAAAGCTATCTGCATGAGCTTGAATTGCTGCTTCTATTACTTCTTCATCTCTTGCATCTAATCTTCCGTATCTAATGTTTTCCATTACAGTTCCTGAGAAAAGCCAAGTATCTTGTAAGACCATACCTATATTATCTCTTAGTCCTTTTCTTGTGAAGTCATTTATATCGTGTCCATCTATCGAAATTTTGCCTTTATTCAAATCATAGTATCTCATTAAAAGTTTAACTATTGTTGTCTTACCTGCACCTGTAGGTCCTACTATAGCTACCTTTTCTCCTGGATATATATTTTGTGAGAAATCATTTATTATTATCTTGTCTTCATCATATCCAAATCTTACATTTTCAAAAGTCACTCTGCCTTTTACGCTTTCAACTTTTACTGGAGTAGATGTTTCTTCTATTTCCTCTCCTTCTTCTAAAAATTCAAATACTCTTTCTGCTGCTGCAACTGTAGATTGTAATACATTGCTTATCTGGGCTACTTGAGCTATTGGCTGAGTAAATCTTCTTATATATTGGATAAAAGCAAGTATATCTCCAACTTGGATGATTCCTCTAACTGCAAACCAAGCTCCAAGTATTGAAACTGCAACATATCCTATATTACCAATAAAAGTCATTATGGGCATCATCATTCCAGATAAGAATTGAGCTTTCCAAGCAGATCCATATAGCTCATTGTTTAGGCCTTTAAAATCTTCTTGAACTTGACATTCTGCATTAAATGCCTTCATTATATTATGACCACTAAATACTTCTTCTATATGT
>CAYRYO010000047.1:0-13305 GCA_964428475.1 uncultured Tissierellaceae bacterium | reverse complement strand
TATTTTTTTGTCATTTTTGTAGTATAATGTAAATTAGCTGTTTACTGAAATAAAGGGAGGAAAACAAATGAAAGGCAAGATAAAGAAAATGGCAGTTGGTGTTGGAGCGGTTTTGATATTAATCGGTGGTAGAGTGGTCTTTTCAGAAGCAGGATCACAATCAGACCCACTGGTTACATTTAGCTATGTAGAAAAGAAGTTTGAAGAAATAAAAGAGTATGTAAATGAAAAAATAGGAGAACCTCAAAATAATAGTGTAAAGCAAAGTGCTTGGCAAATAGTAGACATTTTAGAAGGACAATCTTTAATTGGAAAAGATGGAACGGAAATAATACTTAGAAGTGGAAATTGTATCACAATCTCAAATATAAGCAAAATAACACAAAATGGAGTTGAATTTACTATAGATAATGGACTTACTGATATTACAGATGGAAGGGATTTAAAGATGGGAGAAAATATACCGAGGGATCATTTGCTTATAATTCCAAGAGATGATGGAAGGGGAGCAAATTGTAGTTCAAATTCAATTTTCTTGGTAAAGGGAGACTATACAATAAAGTAGATAGGGGGGTAGCTCGTTAGGAGCAAATACATATGAAGGTACTTCATTTAATAAGTGGTGGAGATACAGGTGGTGCAAAGACACACATAATATCACTGATAAAAAGCATTAATAAATTCATAGATGCTAAGGTTATTTGCTTTATTGAAGATACATTTTATCATGAAGCAAAAGCAAATAAGATAGATATTGAAGTGTTCAAACAAAAGAATAGGGCAGATATGGCAGTAATTAAAAGGCTTGCTGATGAAATAAAGAATGATGGATATGATATAGTTCATTGCCACGGGGCTAGAGCAAATTTTATAGGAATGTTTTTGAAAGGTAAAATCAAGGTACCTTTAATTACCACTATGCACAGTGATTACAAATTAGATTTTAAAGATAACTTTTATAAAAGATTTGTATTTACCACATTAAATCAAATAGCATTAAAAAAATTCAACTATTATATTGCAATTTCCGATACATTTAAAGAGATGTTGATTCATAGAGGATTTGAAGAAAGTCAGATATTTACTGTGTATAATGGAATAGATACGGATATGAAATTGGACTATATAGGGAAAGATGATTTTTTAAAATCTAAAGGTATAGATTACAAGGGTGAATTTATTATTGGAATAATTGCAAGGCTTGACAAGGTAAAGGATCATGAAACCTTTTTAAAAGCAGCAAAGATATTAGTAGAAAATAATAATAATGGAATGTTTTTGATAGCAGGTGATGGAAATGATAAAAAAAATCTTATTTCTTTAGCAAAAGATTTGAATATCAACGATAATGTTCATTTTATAGGATTTGTTGATGATCCATTTTCATTTTTTAATGCAATAGATATAAATACCCTTACTTCACTGAGTGAGAGTTTCCCATATGCAGTATTAGAGGGTGCCCTTATGAAAAAGCCAATAGTATCAACAGATGTAGGCGGACTTAAGGAACTCGTCATAGATGGAGAAACTGGATATTTGATAGAAGTAGGAGATTATGTGTGTTTAGCTGATAGAATAAAGATATTGATGGATGATAAAGAGAAGATGCTAAAAATGGGAGAAAATATATATGAAAAGGTAAAAAATGAGTTTTCTTCAGATTTTATGGCAGAGGAACATGTAAAAATATACAATGAAATTATTGAAAAGGAGAAATAATAAATATGAAAATAATCAATGAAAAAGGAAAGTTGTTTGGGATAATCAATATTATAGACTTATCTATACTTCTTATTATAGGGCTTATAATAGTAGGAGCTTTCATGAGGATGAGAACAAAACCTATTATAGCAAATGAGACAACTGAAGGAATAATAACATTTGAAATAGCAGATATAAGAATGGTCAGTATAGAAAACATGATTGTAGGAGAGCCAATGTATTTTTATGATAAAGGAACATATATAGGAGAAATAATAGATGTTTCATATGAACCTTACAAAGAAGTTGTAGAGTTTGAAGGTAAATGGATATCCGCAGAAGTTCCAGAAAAATATGTAGCTTTATTAAAAGTAAAATCAAATGTAAAAGATAGTCCAGATGTAGTTATTGCTGGAGGCGAACAAATAAGAGTAGGAGCTCTGATGAGATTGAAAAATAAAAGTGTAACTTTTTTTGGAACAGTACTTGGAGTCGAAGTTAATTAGCAGTATAGGAGTGGTGAAATGTATAATAGTGTATTTGTATCTATAATTGTTAACATTTGGAGATTTATTATTTTTGAATATAGCAAAAGCCTTTTAAAAAGAATAGTAGATGGTTTTACTAGATGTGCTTCATATTTATCTGATGGCTCTAGGATTAAATCTATTTTCAAATCTAGAGAGTCTTTGATTTCTAAAAGTTTCATTTATAGCATCTATATATCTTTTATGAATTTTATAAATAAAGTATTACAAAAAATAAGAAACCATATAAAAAACAATGGAGAATACAGTTTGTTTTATAGAAATATCTATAGTTTGTTCAAGAACAAAGTAGAAGCTCTAAGAACGTTATTTATATTTACTTTATCACTTGGAGTAGGGATTGCAGTCAATAATATAATAAGAGGTCACTATTCAGGGAAATCTTATATTGTAGTAGCTATACTTGTTATTGGATCAATTATAGGCCTTTCATTAAAAGAAAACCATACTAAAGTGCTCGAAAATAGTTTGGGATATAAATTTATATATAGTGTATTTTCTATAGAGGAGGGCTTGAGTAGTGGCGATTAAATTCAAAAGAAAAGATTTACTTCTACCACTTGTATTTGGGATATTATTTGCAATAATGTATTCTAGATTATCATTAAAGTATTTTGTTGTAGGTGTTGTAGGTTTTGTAGGATTAGTTGTTATTTTATATGATATAAAAATAGGAATTATAGCAGCATTATTTACCATACCTTTTTTACCGGATATGATAAGTCTTGTTTTTATTATATTTTTGCTTATGGTATATTTCTATGATCATCTAGTAAAGAAAGAGAATGGTTTAGATAGTTCGCCAGTTTATATACCAATGATTTTATATGCAACAATAATATTTATTGCAACTATAACCTCTATCAATCCAGTAGGAAGTTTTAGAGATTTAGTGATTCATTTTGTAAGCCTTGGATTAGTATTTGTAATGATAAATACAATAGATAAATTGGAAGAGTTTAATATATTGATTACATTTATTGTATTTTCAGCAACAATTGTAGCATTAATAGGTCTTTATCAATATATTGTAGGAATTCCTATAGATGCTGCTTGGGTAGATGTTGAAAACAGTCCAGATGTAAAAGCTAGGGTATATTCAGTGTTTGCTAATCCAAACATATTGGCAGAGTATCTAATAATGATAATACCACTTTCCATATCTTTGTTTTGGTATACAAAGAAAATTCATAAAAAGCTTATATTTGCAGCTACTTCTGCCATATTGATAGTTGCACTTATACTCACATTATCTAGGGGAGGGTGGATAGGTTTTGCATTTTCTGCATTGATATTTGTCATATTAGTTGAAAAGAGATTTCTATTATCTATTATCCCTATAGGACTTGCAGGAGTTTTCTTTCTTCCGGAGTCTATTATGAATAGAATACTTAGTATAGGGAATTTAACAGATTCATCTAATGCTTATAGGATTACAATGTGGAAAATTACATTGGATATTATTAAAGATCATCCAATAGCGGGCGTAGGACTGGGGCATATTCCATTTAAAGAGACATTTGAAAGCTATATAAGAACTATGCCGATTTATCACGCACATAATACTTATTTAGAAATAGCAGCAGAGCTTGGGATACCTGGACTAATTGCATTTTTATTTTTACTATTTACTGTATTTAAATATGGAGTCCAAAGTTTGATATCAGATGAAAATAGATATATAAAGATAATGGCAGCAGGTGTATTTTCTGGATTAGGTGGATTGTTAGCTCATGGAATGGTTGAAAATGTAATTTATTTGACGAGAATAATAG
This sequence comes from uncultured Tissierellaceae bacterium, assembly GCA_964428475.1. Lineage (GTDB taxonomy): Bacteria > Bacillota > Clostridia > Tissierellales > Tissierellaceae > JARICQ01. The sequence continues at coordinate 9,281 of CAYRYO010000047.1, read as the reverse complement.
TCTATTTTTGGGTTTTAATTGGATTTATATTAGTCTTAATGAAAATTAAAAAACAAGAGAAAATTCATATTGGATAAAGGAGTTTTATCATGGACTTGAAAAATTCAATCTTAATATCAGGATACTATGGCTTTGATAATAGTGGTGATGATGCAATACTAAAAGCAATAGTAAAGGATATTAGGTCTAAAAATTCAAAGATAAATATAAATGTACTTTCAAATAATCCTGAAAAGACAGAAATCATGTATGATGTAAATGCAGTAAATAGATTCAAACTAAAAGAAGTACTCTCTGCCATTAAAAGCACAGATTTATTTTTGTCAGGAGGAGGTTCGCTTCTTCAAGATGTAACTAGTACTAGGTCACTCATATATTATTTGGCCATTATGACTATAACAAAATTTTTAGGTAAACCTGTAATGGTTTATGCCAATGGTATAGGACCAATAGAGAGGAAAGTCAACAGATTTTTAACTAAAAACATATTGAATAGGGTTGATTTAATAACACTTAGAGATGATAAATCAATGGAATATGTAAGAGAATTAGGCATAAAAAATAAAAATATTTATGTTACAGCAGATCCAGTTTTTACACTTGAGGCGTCTTCTAAGGATAGAGTCAATCAAATATTTGACATAGAAAAAATACCTAGAGATAAAAAAATCATAGGAATATCCATTAGACAATGGAAGAAATCAAAGAACTTAATCCAGATAATGGTGGAAGCTATTGATTATATAGTAGACAAATATGATGTTAATGTGCTCTTAGTACCAATGCATTATCCTGAAGATTTGGGAATAAGTGTGGAAATAAAAAACTTGGTTGATAAAGGATGCTATGTAATAAAAGAAAAGTATAATGTCGAAGAAATAATGGGCATAATACGTGAGTTTGAGATAATTATAGCTATGAGACTTCATTCGCTTATTTATGCAGCAAATCAAGAAATACCTATGATTGGATTATCTTATGATCCAAAAGTAGATGGAATACTTAAATCGCTAGGAATGGATAGTATATGTAATGTAGAAGAATTTACACTAAGGGATTTAATAAACAATGTAGATAATGTAATGATAAATAGAGAATCTTTAAAAGAAAAATTGAGGGCACAAGATATAGAGTTGAAAAGAAAAGCTCTATCTAATGTAACTATGGCATTAGAACTTCTTGAAAAGTAGGTGAAAATGTGAATAAGAGGACTATATTTGGAATTAATATAAACAATATAACATTTGAAGAAGCAATGGAAAATATAAGGGGATATTTAAGTGGTGAGACATTAAAGGTTATATATACTCCAAATACTGAGATAGTAATGGCTGCAAAAGACGATGAAAATTTGAAATCATTGATAAATAATGGTGATATGGTTACAGCAGATGGGATAGGACTTATTTATGCAGGTAAAATTAAAAATAAACCAATAAAAGAAAGAGTTACAGGATTTGATTTATCAATGGGTATATTAAATATTGCAAATGAAAATGGATATAGTTTATATCTTTTAGGTGGGAAACCGGGAATCGGAGACCTTGCATTAGAAAATATTAAAAGAGAGTATAGCGGTATAAAAATAGTGGGAAATCATCATGGGTATTTCCAGGGGAGTCACAATGGAAATCCAGCTCATATGGAAGAGTTAGATTTAATTAAAAATATAAATGATAATATTCCAGATATAATATTTGTAGGTTTGGGATTTCCGGGACAAGAAAACTGGATAAATAGTAATAGAGATAAGATTAAATCTAAATTGATAATTGGTAATGGTGGAGTAATAGATATATTAGCTGGAAATGCAAAGAGAGCTCCAGACATATTTATAAAATTAGGATTAGAATGGTTTTATAGGCTTTTAAAAGAGCCATCTAGAATAAAAAGACAAATGGCTTTACCAAAGTTTATGATAAAGGTGATTTTTTCAAAGGATGTAATTAATTGATGAAGGGAGGAAAAACATGGAGTATAAAGAAAAATGGTATATAGCCGTCATGTCTTACTTTGCTATAGCAATAGGCTCATTGATATTAGCAGCAGGGCTGCAGTATTTTTTAGCACCTAATACAATAGCACCTGGAGGCGTAACAGGTTTTGCTATAGTAATAGAAACATTAACTGCTTTTCCAATTTATATAACAAACTTGGTAATAAATATTCCATTATTTATATTTGGTGCAAAATACTTGGGTAAATCAAGAGCAATTAAGACAGCTTTTTCAACTTTAATGCTAACAATTTTTTTAAGGATATTACCTGAAGTTGTACTTACACATGATCTTTTGCTTTCTGCAATATTTGGTGGGGTAATGACAGGCGTTGGACTGGGCATAGTCTTTAAATTTGATGGCACAACAGGAGGATCTGATTTGGCAGGTGCAATGCTAAATAAGAAATTCCCAGGACTTAGTATAGCTAATTTCATGATGGTTATTGACCTTACTGTAGTTGCATTTGCAGGGATGGTAGAAAAGCAAATTGAAACTGCTCTATATTCTGTAATCGCATTGTATGTATCTGTAAAAGTTATAGATATGGTGCTAGAAGGGATTGGGTATCTAAAAGGTTTCTATATAATTACAGATAAACCTGATGAAATAGCTGATTTGCTTATGAGAGAATTAGACAGGGGAGTTACAGCTTTAAAGGGAAGAGGAATGTATACCAAGGAAGACAAAGAAGTCCTCTTATGTGTAGTTCCAAGATCCCAATTTACTAGAGTTAAAGATATAGTAAAAGATATGGACCCTAAGGCTTTTGTAATGGTAGCTGAAATGTATGAAGCAGTAGGGGAAGGTTTCAAATAAATTAAAAAATAACAAATAGGAGGACGAGATGGAATTAAATCAAATAGCTTGTAAAATAAGAGTAGACATTATTAATATGCTTGAGAAATCTCAATCAGGACATCCAGGAGGTTCTCTTTCATCAGTAGAGATTTTAACAGCACTCTATTTTAAAGAGATGAATATAGATCCTAAAAATCCAGGGTGGGAAGATAGGGATAGATTTGTATTATCAAAGGGACATGCGACACCAGTATTATATAGTACATTAGCTCAGAGAGGATTTTTCCCTATTGCGGAGTTAGATACATTTAGAAAGATGGGCTCTATGCTTCAAGGTCATCCTGATATGAAAGGAATACCAGGAGTAGATATGACTACAGGCTCACTAGGTCAAGGGCTTGCAGCTGCTAATGGAATGGCTTTGGCAGGAAAAGTAGACAAGAAGGACTATAGGGTATATGCACTAATTGGTGATGGAGAAGTTCAGGAAGGTATGATATGGGAAGCAGCTATGTTTGCAGCTCATAGTAAATTAGATAATTTAACTGTTTTTCTAGATAATAATGGACTTCAAATAGATGGTAGAAACAGTGAAGTTTTAAATGTTGAGCCATTAGATGAAAAATTCAAAGCATTTGGATGGAATGTGTTAAAGATAAATGGACATTCTATCAAAGAAATATTATCAGCTATAGCAAGTGCAAAACAAACAAAAGGAATTCCGACTATAATTATATGTAAGACTATTAAGGGAAAAGGTGTGTCTTATATGGAGGATCAAGTTGGATGGCATGGAAAAGCTCCATCATATGAACAAGCTTGTATTGCATTAGATGAATTAGGAGGTAAGTTAAATGATGATAGCAACTAGAGATGCTTATGGAGAAACTCTAAAGGAATTAGGAGATGCAAACAAAGATATTATTGTACTAGATGCAGACCTTTCAGGTTCTACTAAGACATCAGTATTTAAAAAAGCTCATCCAGAAAGATTTTTCAATGTTGGAATAGCTGAACAAAGTTTGATTGGAACAGCAGCAGGCTTAGCTACTACAGGAAAAATTCCATTTGCTAGTACATTTGCAATGTTTGCAACTGGAAGAGCCTTTGAGATAATTAGAAATTCAGTTTGTTATCCAAAATTAAATGTAAAGATAGCAGCAACTCATGCAGGTTTAACTGTAGGAGAAGATGGGGCAACTCATCAAGCCTTAGAAGATATTAGCATAATGAGAAGTCTTCCCAATATGGTAGTTTTGAGTCCATGTGATGCTGTAGATACAAAACAATGTATAATAAAAGCAGCAGAATACAATGGGCCGGTATATATAAGGTTGGGTAGGGCTAAGGTTCCAGTGATTTTGCCGGAAGATTATAAATTTGAAATAGGCAAAGGGACAGTTCTAAAAGAAGGTGAAGATGTAACGATAATAGCTACAGGAGTAATGGTAGATAAAGCTTTAAAGGCAAGTGAAGAATTATCTGAAGAGGGAATAAAAGCAAGAGTAATCAATATGTCAAGTATAAAACCAATTGATAAAGATATTATAATAAAGGCAGCTAAAGAAACTAAGGGAATAGTTACAGTAGAAGAACACAGTATAATAGGTGGATTAGGCTCAGCAGTAGCAGAAGTAACAAGTGAAAACTACCCAGCAAAGTTAATTAGGATAGGTACTATGGATACATTTGGTGAGTCGGGAGATGGATCAAAATTATTAGATGCATATGGACTAAATGTAGAAAACATAATAAAAAAGGCAAAAGAAATATTGTAGATAAAAAATACTTCTAAAATTAATTTTAGAAGTATTTTTTAATACATATTTTTATATCTCAAAGAATAGTAATTATATAAGACTAACTATTGGGGGGATAGAATTGAAAAAGAAATATATTGTAGCATTGGCAATCATAATATTGGTAGCAGTTTTAATAATTCCTAAAATGCTAAAAGGCAATGAGGATAGTGTAAAATTTAAAGTTGTAAAAGAAGAAGATGTACCAGAAAAAATAACGGAAATGTTACCTAAATATTTAATGGAAGAAAGAGCTTTAACCTGTAAATACAAAGATGAAATATATGTAGTGGTTACAAGAGGAGAAAAAAACACTAGAGGGTTTGAAGTGGAAATAATGGAAATTTCAAAGAACTATACAGATGATACATTTGACTTAATAATTTACACAAATTTTACTGACCCTGATCCAAGTGAAATAGTAGAACAAGAATATGATTATCCATATACAGTAGTTAAGACAAATCTGAAAGAAATGCCACAAGAAGTACATTTAGATGTTATATATAATGAAAATGAGGAGAGCTAAGCTCTCCTCATTATTTTAAGTATATATTTATAAGAGCCTATTTAAATTTAAAATAGGTTGCTATTTTAAATTTAAATAATTATAATGGAGGTAGAAACCAAAATAGCGTAAAAAGATACTTGAATATGCTTAAATGGAATTCTAATATGTGTGAAACGGAGAAGGGGAATTATGCATAGGAAGTATACAGGATATTTAGCTGTTATTATTTCAGGAATTGTGTTTGGGTGCATGCCACTTTTAGCAAAGATTGTATTTATTAATGGAGGAAATGCAATAAATCTAGTTTTTTGGAGATTTTTTATTGGTATAGCTCCGTTATATATAATAATTAGTAGAAATAAAAATGTTTGTTTGAAACTAAGTAAAAGAGAAGTAAAGCAGATATTGATTTTAGGAATTGTAGGTTATGCAGGTACTGCAGTATTACTATTTTTATCATATAATTATATTACAACAGGGATGGCAACTACTCTTCATTTCGTCTATCCCATATTAGTAATATTGGGATGTACGATATTTTATAAAGAAAAAATTAGTATTATAAAAATTGCTAGCGTTATACTATGTACTCTTGGAATCGGATTGCTGTATGATGGGAATTCATCAGGGAGTATAATTGGAATATTATTAGCATTTGTCTCTGGAATTTCTTATGCCTTTTATGTGATATATATCGATAAATCAGGACTTAAGTCTATGAATCCATTAAAGCTTACAATGTATTTATCTATTGTAGGGGCGGTTGTTATGTTTGCCTTTAGTCTTGTGACTAGAACATTCACAACCAATATAACGCTTATAGGATGGTTATTCACAGCCATTCTCTCTATAATAGTAGCATTAGGTGCAGTGAGTCTTCTAAGTGTGGGAATAAAACTAATAGGGCCCCAAAGTGCATCTATTCTAAGTACATTTGAGCCAATTACATCGGTGATAATAGGGTCAATAGTTTTTGGAGAGAAATTAGGAGTAAAAGGGTTTTTAGCTTGTGCATTAATATTGACTTCTGTTATTCTAATATCTATATTGGATATTAAAAACAATAAGAAAAAACAAAGAATTTGTGATATAAAAGATTTTGAATTAGTTAACACAAAATAATATAGATTATATAGATTCCCTCAGATTGAAAACTGGGGGTTTTTTATTAAAATCTTACATTGTTTTAAAAACTTAGCATCATATTATCAACAAAATGAGAAATTAGAATATATTAAACTATGAAATAATGTATAATAGAATTAGAAATTTTGGAGGTGGGTTATGTTTGAAAAAAATAAGGTTTCAATTAAAAAACTAAAAAACTATTGTGATCCAAATATATTCCCATATGAAACTACTGAGGACTTGAAGGTAGATAGAGAATTGATTGGACAGGATAGAGCGATGGAAGCACTTAAATATGGATTATCTATGAAGAGGAAGGGATATAATATATATGTTTCTGGTTTAGCTGGCACTGGGAAGAATTCATATTCATATATTGTCGCAAAGGATTTTGCAAAGAAAAAACCAACTCCTGATGATTGGTGTTATGTATATAATTTCAACAAACCCAATAGTCCAATCGCTATAAGTATAAGAGCTGGACAAGGTAAAGAATTCAAACAAGCAGTTAAGAATAGCATAAAGAAAATAGAAGAAGAAATACCAAAGGCTTTAAGTTCAAAGCAATATGAAGATAATAAAAATAAGATATTTAATTTAAATAAGAAACTAGCATCAGATATACTATATAAATTAAATCAATTTGCAAAAGAGTATAATTTTATGTTTAAAAACACTGAAAATGGGCTTCTCACAATTCCTTTAGTTAATGACAAGCCTATGACAGATAAGGACCTTGATAAATTATCTGAAGAAGCCATGGAGCAATTAGGTAATACATCAATGGAATTAACACAAAAATCATATGAAATGATAAAAGAGATAAAAAACATAGAAATAAAATTAGTAGATGAATTAGAAAAGCTTAAAGAAGAAGTAGTTTCTTTAACTGCTACAAATTTCATTGGTCCTATTCAGGTAAAATATAGAAATAATAATGACATAAATAAATTTTTGCAAGAGATGAAAAAGGATATAGTTAAAAATTACAATATGTTTTTAGATGAAAAGGAAGAAATGGACTATATGGAAAAACTTCTTGCTAGAGGAGATCAAAAGAATTTTTTCTTAAAGAGGTATTCCATAAATTTATTTGTAGATAATAGTGATATAAAAGGAGCACCGATAATAAGAGAAATGAATCCCAATTATTACAATTTGTTTGGGAAAATTGAGTATGCAAATGAACTTGGCGTTGCTAAAACAGATCATACAAGGATAAAAGCTGGTTCTCTGCATAGAGCAAATGGTGGATATATAATCATACAAGCAAAAGATATCCTTCAAAACAAACATTCATGGGATGCTCTAAAGAGAACTCTAACTATGGAAAAATTGAAGATAGAAAATATAACAGATCTCAGCATAGCAGCTGAAACTCTAGATCCAGAGACGATACCTTTAGATATAAAAGTAATTATCATAGGAGACTATCTAACACATCATCTATTGTATCTATATGATGAAGATTTTAGAAAGCTATTTAAAATAAAGTCAGATTTTGATACAGAAATGGAAAAGACTACAAAAAATATATTAAAGATAGGAAGCTTTGTTGCATATCAATGTGAAGTCGAAAGCTTGCTTCCATTTCATCAAAGTGCTCTTGCTGCTCTAATAGACTTAAGTAGTAGGATTTCTGATGAAAAAAACAAACTTACTTCAAGGTTTAATGAATTAGTAGAAATAATATATGAAGCAGATGGATGGGCTAGAGCTGAAGATAAGTCTATTGTATGCAAAGAAGATATTAAAAAGGCAGTTGAAAAGAAGAGATATAGAAACAATATATACGAGGAAAGAACCGTTGAGATGATGAAAAATGAAACACTTATAATAGATACACATGGAGAAAAGATTGGTGAAATAAATGGATTATCTGTTATAGATCTAGGTCAATATGCATTTGGGAGACCAAATAAAATAACTGCAAATACCTACTTCGGAAAAGATGGAATAATAAACATCGAAAAAGAAGTGGAACAGAGTGGTAGCATACATGATAAAGGCGTATTGATACTTACTGGATATTTAGGTGAAAAATATGCGCAGGACATACAGCTATCCCTGACGGCAAGCATAACATTTGAACAATCATATGATGGTATTGATGGGGATAGTGCATCTAGTACAGAGCTATATTCTCTACTTTCTAGTCTTTCGGAGATTCCAATAAAACAGGGTATCGCAGTTACGGGCTCTGTAAATCAGAAGGGAAAAATCCAGCCTATTGGTGGAGTAAATGAAAAGATAGAAGGTTTTTTTAGAGTATGTAAGATAAAAGGCTTGAAGGGTAATGAGGGAGTAATAATACCTATTCAAAATGTAGAAAACTTGATGTTAAGCGATGAGGTAATAAAGGCTGTAGAAGATGGAATATTTAGTATATATGCAGTATCTACAGTTGATGAAGGAATTGAAATACTTACTGGAATAAAAGCAGGATGTAGAGATGAAAATGGTGAGTTTGAGAAAGATACAGTAAATAGAGCTGTTCAAGATAAGTTGGATTTTTATTCAGAGATAAATGAAGAAAATGGAGAACAATAAAAATATGCCTAATAGATTTTAATCTATTAGGCATATTTTTATATCTTTATAAATCTTTTTTCCGTTAAAATATAATCTACAGCTATATCATATTGATCAGTTGGTACTTTTTCGGTAACTTGCATATCAAAGCCAATAGCGATTTTTTTTGTAGCACCTTGTTTAGCTAAAAATCTATCATAATATCCTCCACCATAGCCTACTCTGTAGCCGTCTTTGGCAAATATGAGTCCAGGAACTAAAATTAGGTCTATTGTACTAGGATCTAAAAATCTTAAAAATTCTTCTTTAGGAGTTAGGATATTATAGTGGCCAATTTCTAACTCTGAAAAATCTAGGATTCTAGATATTTTAAGCTCCTTGCTTTCTGGAACCATTACTGGAATAACTACTGTCTTACCTTGTTTAATGGCATGTTCAATAAGGTGTTTAGTATCTAATTCACTTCCAAAGCTAATAAAAGCCATAATAGTTTTTGCGTCTTTATAATATTCA
>CAYRYO010000046.1:0-13741 GCA_964428475.1 uncultured Tissierellaceae bacterium | reverse complement strand
AATTATGTTGAGATGTATACATATGTAATACAACTTGGGGCTATACTTGCAGTGGTTATTCTTTATTGGGATAAAATAAAGGATACTCTTATAAATTTCTTTCCTAAAAAGGTTGGATATGAAAAATCTGGATTTAGATTTTGGTTTATAATATTTATTGCCTGCATCCCTGGGGGTATCTTTGGAATACTCTTAGATGATATAGCGGATAAATATTTGTTTAATCCAACATCAATAGCCATCACATTATTTTTAGGTGGTATAGCTATGATATATGCAGAAAACAAATTTAGAACAAGTAGGACAAAGACTAAAGATTTAAATATCACCGTAAAACAGGCAATTATAATTGGATTATTTCAATGTCTAGCTATAATTCCTGGAATGTCAAGATCTGCATCAACCATTATAGGTGGATGGGTATCTGGACTTTCAACCGTTGCAGCAGCTGAGTTTTCCTTTTTTTTAGCAATTCCAGTTATGGTTGGGATGAGTGCATTAAAGATACTCAAGATAGGAGGACTAGGAGCTATTACCTTTTCAGAAATAATATCTCTTATAATAGGATTTGTAGTATCTTTTATAGTGGCACTTGCTGTAATCAATAAGTTTATCTCTTATTTAAAGAAGAGACCTATGAGGATATTTGCAGTATATAGAATGATATTTGCGGTAGTAGTATTGTTATCAGGCTTTAGAGGTATATTTGCTTAGAAACTATAAGCTTTTATTATATATTAGAAAAGAGACAGCTCAGGACATTTACTAGTCTTGAACTGTCTCTTTTTATTCTCTTTAAAGTGCTAATATACCCTTCTTCCATAGGAAAAATGATTTGTATAGTAAGTATCACTGAGATCAGAGACAGTTACTCCTTTAGAAGAACTTGAGTGTATAAATTGACCATCTCCAATATATATTCCTGTGTGGCTTGGTCCTGATTTATATGTATTGCTAAATATAAGTAAGTCACCAGTTTGTAATTGGTCTTTATTTAATTTTGTGCCAGCATTAGCTTGTTGGGCACTAGATCTTGGAACACTAATTCCGTGGCTCTTATATACTACTTGTACAAATCCTGCACAGTCAAAACCACTTGAACTAGTTCCACCGTAACGATAAGGCGTACCTATATATTGCTTGGCTGTAGATATAATATCACCATGTCTTCCATTTAGGCCACCTCTACTAGGGAGTGGTCTTTTCATTCTCCTATTTCCATGTAAAGCCTTATTTATAGCATCAATAGTATCTGAACCAGCTACCCCATCAGCTGGAAGTTGATATAATTCTTGAAAATTTAAAACTGCTTGTCCTGTTTTAGATCCATAAGTAGAGTCTATATCATCTATATCTAAAAAACCCATTATTTGAAGTCTTTCTTGTAAGGCTTTTACATCTTGGCCTTCCATATCCTGTCTTAATGTTCGTTCATATGTCAAGGGAATAATCTTTGAAACATGGTCAAGAACTTCAAATGTATCAGGACCAAAAGCGCCATCATCCCTTAGACCGTAGAAATTTTGAAAATCCTTAACGGCTTGTACTGTTATGTCGTCGTAATATGTAGTAGTTTCCTCTATATTTAAAAAATTCAAGTCTATTAGTCTCTCTTGTAGAATTTTCACATCTTCATGTTCAGTATCTTTTTTTAATATTGAATCTCCAAGTTCAGCATTTGCAGTTATAGAAGCAAATAATATAGTTCCAGCAATAGGAAGTATAGAGAGTGTTTTTCTTAGGTTTTTCGAAATTACCATAAATACATCTCCTTTATTTTTGATTATTTTTATTTACACTTTTTATTATACAACAAAACTAGACAATAATAAAGGGTTTTGTAACTATTTTGTAATTATTTTATCTAAACTAGATAAAAGAGTATAAATTATCCTGATATCATTTGAATTTATTCTTATTTAGGATAGAATGGCTATAAGAGAATAATAAATGTGATAAAGGAAAGGACTGGTGAAATGGGTAATATTTTAGGTGCTTATTTACTTCCTCATCCACCTATTATCTTAGAAGAAATAGGAAGAGGTCAAGAAAAACAAGCATTAGATACAATAAATGGGATGAAGAGTGTAAGTAAAGATATAAAACATAAGGCTCCATCTACTATAATTATCATAACTCCGCATGGCCCGCTTTTTAGAGATGGAATAGCAATCTCAATGGAAGAAGATTTGCAAGGTGATTTTGGAAGATTTGGTCATGGAGAATTAAAATTTGAGTTTAAAAATAATCTACTTCTTGCAGAAAAAATAGTTGAAAAAAGTTTAAAGGATGGAATCCCTACAGTAAAAGTAGATTATAATCTCTTGGAACATTATGATATAGAAAAGGGATTAGACCATGGTGCATTGGTGCCTTTATATTATGTGGATAAGGAATATAAAGAGTATAAACTTATTCATATAACTTATGGACTATTATCACCCAAACAATTATTTGAATTTGGGGAAATCTTGGAAAGGTCAATCAAGGAATTAGATGAAGGTGTAGTAATTATAGCTTCTGGTGATTTGTCTCATAAACTCTCAGATGATGGACCATATGACTATTCGCCTAAAGGGAAAATATTTGATGAAAAGATAATAAAGATAATAGAAAGTGAAAATATTAGAGATATAATTTCAGTGGATTTAAATTTGGCAGAAGATGCAGGAGAATGTGGCCTTAGATCCCTTATGATAATGGCAGGGGCGATAGATAAGTACAGTTTAGAAACTGAAGTATTATCATATGAAGGGCCATTTGGTGTAGGATATTCTACTGCAAAGATAGATATATTAGATAAAAATGAATCTAAATATGTAAAGCTTGCTAGAAATAGTTTAGAGCATTACATAAGGAATGGTGAGTATTTACCATTTCCAGGAAAAACAACTGGAATAAAGAGAGGTGTATTTGTTACAATTAAAAAGGATACTATTCTTAGAGGTTGCATTGGTACAATTCAAGCTACAAGAGAAAGTTTGGAGTTTGAGATAATACAAAATGCTGTTTCAGCAGGGGTAGAAGATCCGAGATTTCAACCAGTAAAAGAGAGTGAATTGGATGAATTGGTATACTCTGTGGATATACTCTCTGAACCTGAACCTGTTTCATCTATGGAGGAGTTAGATGAAAATAGATATGGAGTGATAGTTGCTAGTGGCTTTAGAAGAGGGCTTTTACTTCCTAACTTAGAAGGGGTAGACAGCGTAGAAGAACAAGTAGCCATAGCCTTAGATAAGGCAAATATAAGATCAGATGAAAAATATAAAATGGAGCGATTTGAAGTTAAAAGATATCTTTAAAGGATGATAATGATGAAAGAAGCCATGTATTATGAAAGACAAGATAATAACTATGTAAATTGTAAATTATGTCCTCATTATTGCACCATAGCTGATGGGGAAGTAGGAAAATGTAGGGTCAGGAAAAATGAAGGTGGAATTCTCTATGCTATGAATTATGCTAGCTTAACTGCTTACGCATATGATCCTATAGAAAAAAAACCACTATATCATTTTTATCCTGGATCCACTATATTTTCTATTGGAAGTTTTGCTTGTAATTTAGCTTGTGATTTTTGTCAAAACCACAAGCTTGTATATGATGATTCACTTGCGAGAAAGATTTCAGATGATGATATTCTATCCTTGGCTCAAGGGAATAATTCTATAGGTATTGCATTTACCTATAATGAACCCAGTATTTGGTATGAATATATACTTGATTTGTCAAAAAAGACAAGACAAAGACAAATTAAAACTGTAATGGTGACAAATGGATATATAAATAAAGAACCATTAAAAGAACTTCTTCCATATATAGATGCTATGAATATAGATTTAAAATCTATGGATGATGCTTTTTATAAATCTATTTGCAAGGGGAAATTAGATCCAGTATTAAAGACTATTGAACTAGCAGCAGAGACTACTCATATAGAACTTACGACACTCCTAATAGGAGGGAAAAACACTTCTATAGAAGAAATCAAAGCTTTAGCTAAAAGAATATCAGAAATAAATCCAGCTATACCTCTTCATCTGAGTAGGTATTTTCCTGCATACAAAATGGAAGTTCCATCGACTAGCGTTGAAACACTACTACATGCTAGAAGAATTTGCAAAGAGTATCTCGATTATGTCTATATTGGGAATGTAGCAGGAGTTGACAATGACACATACTGTAAGCATTGCCATGTTAAACTTATAGACAGGGGTAGATATGCAAAAAATATCTGCATAGAAGATGGAAAGTGTAATAAATGTGGACATAATATATATGGTAAATACTATATTTAATTTAGAGGGTAGGAGGGATTAGGTGGCTACATTTGACGATTTTATGAAATTGGATATTAGGGTTGGAGAAATTATTAGGGCTGAAGTTTTTGAGAAAGCTAGAAAGCCTGCATATAAACTGTGGGTTGATTTTGGGGAGGAAATCGGAATAAAAAAATCAAGTGCCCAGATAACAGAAGTTTACAGTATAGAAGAACTTGTAGGAGAACAAGTTTTGGGAGTAGTGAATTTTCCAAAGAGACAAATTGCAGATTTTATGTCAGAAGTCTTGGTACTTGGAATATATACTGATGAAGGTGTAGTACTTATTAAGCCTGATAAAAAGGTAAAGAAAGGCGATAAACTAGGTTAAAGTTAACCTTCATAATACAAGATTGCTTGGATGACTAAACTAATCCCAGCAATCTTGCACTTTGTGCAACAACAAAACACAATATAATCCCTGTGATAGTAGGAATTATAAAAGACATAAATGTCCATTTCCAGCTTTGTGTCTCCTTTTTTATAGTCCAAAGGCTAGTGCCACAAGGCCAATGATTTAAGGTGAATAACATAGTAGAAATTGCAGTTAAAACTGTCCATCCATTGTCGATAAATAGTGTTTTCATTTCATTTAAACTGTCTAATTCTAGCATTGATCCTTTAGACATATAGCTCATAATGAGTATAGGAATTACGATTTCATTAGCTGGAAATCCAAGTATAAATGCCATCATAATATATCCATCTAAACCTATAGCCCTAGAAAAGGGATCTAGAAATTCAGCACTATGAGTTAAAAGACTTGCATCACCCACTGTGATATTTGCCATAGTCCAGATGACAAGACCAGCGGGAGCAGCAATCACTATAGCTCGGCCAAGCACAAATAAAGTACGGTCAAAAATAGATCTGATGATTACTCTACCCACTTGGGGCTTTCTATATGGGGGTAGCTCTAGGGTAAAAGAGGAAGGCAGACCATTTAGCACCGTTTTTGATAACAATTTCGATATAAATAATGTAATAAATACACCAAGCACTATAGCTAGCAAAATAGATAGAGTAGCCATTATATGACTAAGATAACCAGATCCGCTTGCTATAAAAATAGTAGCAATGGCAATCAATATTGGGAAACGGCCGTTGCACGGTACAAAGTTATTGGTGATGATAGCTATAAGTCTCTCCCGAGGAGAATCAATAATCCTACATGCAATAACTCCAGCAGCATTGCATCCAAATCCCATGCACATTGTAAGAGCTTGTTTTCCATGAGCACATGCCTTTTTAAAATAATGGTCGAGATTAAAGGCAACTCTGGGTAGATAACCTAAATCTTCAAGTAGGGTAAATAATGGAAAAAATATAGCCATAGGTGGCAACATAACAGATATTACCCATGCTAGGGTGCGATATATTCCAAGTATGAGGATATCGTGTATCAACTTTGGTGTTCCAAGGGAATAAAAAAATATGGTTAATTTATTTTCAATCCAAAACAAAGCATTTGCAAGCATATCAGAAGGTAGATTTGCACCCTCTATTGTAATCCAAAATATAGTTCCCAATAAAAAAATCATAATTGGTATCCCAAACATTTTAGATGTTAAAACCCTGTCAATTTTACAATCCGTTTCATTGTGATTTTTGTTGTCGGAAGAAACTACAACTTCTGCAATATCTTCAGCAGTTTTAACTATTGTAGATACGATACTATCTCTAAGATCTTTGTTTTCTATCTCTTCATATGTATTTAATAAACTTTTATTTAATAGTTCATTTTCCCATAAATCGGAATCT
Source organism: uncultured Tissierellaceae bacterium (assembly GCA_964428475.1). Lineage (GTDB taxonomy): Bacteria > Bacillota > Clostridia > Tissierellales > Tissierellaceae > JARICQ01. Next base: position 7,658 of record CAYRYO010000046.1, on the reverse strand, counting down.
AGATAAATCTTCATTGTATTGAATAATCCCTTGTCTCCGTCAATAAGACGAAGAGCAAGCCATCTACTATTTATATTGCCATATGTTATATCATCAATAATTGGATTAATATTTGCAACCCCATTTTCAATGACACTATCATATTCCATATTTTTAGGATTTGTCCTTATCTCTCCATTTGCAATTTTTTCAATAACACCCTTAAGTTTATCTAATCCTTTGCCACTTCTTGCAGCAGTTCCTACTACCGGAAGGCCTAGAATATCTTCTAGTTTTTCTAAATCAACATCAATCTTCTTCTTCCTTGCCTCATCCATTAGATTTACACACACTATTACATTGCCAGTAATCTCCATTATCTGAAGAACTAAATTCAAATTTCTTTCCAAACAGGTAGCATCAGTAACTACAACAGTTACATGAGGTTTACCAAAACATATAAAATCTCTAGCTATCTCTTCTTCTACAGAATTTGAAAGTAGTGAATATGTTCCCGGTAAATCTACTAAGATATATTTTTTATCTTTATGACTATATTTACCCTGAGCATTGGTGACCGTCTTTCCAGGCCAATTTCCAGTATGCTGTTTAAGACCTGTAAGGCTATTAAATACAGTGCTCTTACCAGTATTTGGATTACCAGCTAATGCTATTACAATATCATCCTGTGATTCTAAGCTTATTTCAAACATCTCTTTTAAGGCTCCAATACCCATAGATTTATTTGTTAAACCCATCAAAAAACCTCCCTTAATTAAATCGACTCAATCATTATCTTTGACGATTCTTCTAGACGTAGAGCAATCACAGCACCCCTAATCTTGTATGCCAGGGGATCACCTGCAGGACTTCTAAGTGTCATCTCTACCCTTGTACCAGGGATTAGGCCAAGATCTAACATTCGCCTTCTGGAGTTGCCTTCTGCTGTAATATCTTTGACCTTTCCAAGACAGCCAATAGGCAGATCATGTAAAGGTATTAAATTCTTATTCATAAAAAAACCTCCAATTATAATTTATTATATGGGATTACTAAAGATATGTTATAATATATTTTAGTAGCAATGTATAGGGGATGTGTCTATTGAAAAAGGTGATTATTGCAGAAAAACCTTCTGTTGCAAAAAATATAGCAGATGCCTTAAAGATTAAGGGCAGAAGAGATGGTTATTTTGAGGGAAATGATTATATAATTACATGGGCTTTTGGACATTTATTGCAATTGTTTGATGCAAAAGACTATGATGAAAACATGAAAAGCTGGAGACTAGAAAAGTTTCCATTTATTCCAGATAAATTTGAATATAAAATAAAAATGAATAGTAGAGATAGAAAAACTGTAGATAAAGGTGCAGAAAAACAACTGGCTACAATAAAAGGGCTTATAGATAGAGATGATGTTGATGGCATTATATCTGCAACAGACTATGATAGAGAAGGTCAAGTTATTGGAGATGAATTATTTATATATTTTGATGAAAAAAAGCCTGTATATAGAATGCTGCTCAATGAGTGGACGGAAGAAGAAGTAAAAAAGGGAATTGAAAATTTAAAGCCAAATGATGATATGAAGAGACTTCAAGATGCAGGAATTAGTAGACAATGGGCAGATTGGATAATTGGGATAAATTTAACCTCTGTAGCTACTTTGAAATATAATCCAAATGATAAAAAAATATTAAATATAGGAAGAGTTTTATTACCCACATTGAAGATAATCTATGATAGAGATAAGGAGATAGAAAACTTCCAGTCATCTACATATTATAAATTAATATCTATTTTTAAGACAGAAAAAGATGAGGAATTTGAAGGAACTTACTATGAAGATGAAAGTGAGAAGTTTGAAGACAAGAAAACATTAGATAAAATAGTTAAACTTTTAAAAGAAAAAGATGCCCAAATAGTAGAAAAACAAATAGAAAAAAAGAAAGATTATCCACCCCTATTGTTTAATTTATCAAATTTGCAAGGGTATATTACAAGCAAGTACAAGGGATGGACTTCTGATAAGGTGCTAAAAGTAGCACAGTCACTATATGAGAAAAAAATCATAACATATCCTAGAACGGGGAGTGTAGCACTTGAGGAGAGTTTAAAAGACAAGATAAAAAAGGTTTTAAATGTATTAAAGTCAGGTCTTCCTTATGAAAATCAAATCGCTTTTACTGATAATAAGAGAATATTTGATAATTCAAAGGTTGAGGGTCATAGTGCCATAGTTCCAACATATATGAAAGCAAGTAAATTAAGTGCAGATGAAAGTATTGTATATAATACAATTAAAGATAGGTTTATAATGCAATTTCTACCTCTAGCCCGATATGAAGAGACAAAGTTAACTTTGAGAGCAAGGGAAGTTGATATTAAAGGGATATTTATATCAAAAGGCAAGGTACAGACAGTAGAGGGTTGGCGGGTAGTTGAAAGAATAGAGACTAAAGATACGATACTTCCAATGCTAGCACAAAAGGATATTGTAGATATATTTACAAACAAGGTAAGAGCTGTTACCAAGAGACCACCTAAGCCACATATTGAAAAGACTCTTTTGAGAATAATGGAGACATGTGGAAAGGGCTTTAAAGATGAAGATGATGACTCTGAGGATTCAGAAGAGATGATGACTTCTATACTCAGTGGGTTTTCAATTGGAACTCCAGCTACCCGTGCAGAGACTATCAAGAAATTGAAAGATATTGGATATATTAAAGCACAAGGGAAAAATCTTATATGTACTGATCTGGGTAGAATGATAGTCGAAATTTTTCCATGTAAGGAATTATTGGACTTAGAATATACAGGTAGATTGGAAAAAACCTTATCAGATATAGAAAAAGATAAATTTAAAAAAGAAGATTTTTTAGAAATGATAGAAGAGTTTACTATAAATGCAGTGAATTCTATAAAAAATGATATATCTATTTTAAATACATTTAAAGTAGAGTTGGAAGAGGGAATGTCGAGCATAGGAAAATGTCCTATGTGTGGCAATGATGTAGTGGAAACTGAAAAGAATTTTGGATGCATCAATTGGAAGAATGGTTGCAAATTTACCATTTGGAAAGATGATAAGTATATCAAATCCTTTGGGAAGACAGTTTCTAGGAAGATGATTGAACTGCTTCTTGAAAATGGCAAAGTTGGATTTAGAAATCTAAAGAGTAAAAAAGGAAATGTTTTTTCAGCTTATTTTAAGTATATATATAATGAAAAAACTGGTTATTATAATTGGGAAATTGAATTTATATAAGACGAGGAGAGATAATATGTCAGGGACTATACGTGATAATATAAAACTGGGTACGAAGGTCAATGTTGTACAAAAGCAAGATCAAGGTTCGGGAGAATTAACAGAAGGTGTAGTGCTAAGAATACTTACCAAATCTAAGAATCATCCTCATGGAATAAAAGTAATGCTTGAAGGTGGAACTGTTGGTAGAGTTCAAGAAATACTATCATAAAAACAAAAGCTCTTTCTACAATTTTTAAAATAGAAAGAGCTTTTTTGATTTAATTATGGTTTAAATATAAATATTTTTTATTCAGTGGCTCTATAGATTTAACAATGGAACTCCCAAGGCATACTTCACCGTCATATAATACCGCTACTTGCCCAGGAGTGACAGCTTTTACAGGGTGGTCATATTCTATATACATTTCTCCATCACGGATATCCACTGTAACGGGAATGTCTTTTTGTCTGTATCTAAATTTTGCAGTGCATTTTAGTGGCATTTCTGGTGCCTTTTCTAATATCCAAGATGGAGATTCGCCCATCATTGAAATAGAATAAAGTGAAGGGTGGTTTTCTCCCTGTGCAACATATAGTATGTTTTTCTTTAAATTTTTCCCAGCAACAAACCAAGGCTCACCGCTTCCAACTCCACCAATCCCCAGTCCCTTTCTTTGGCCTAAGGTGTAGTGGATAAGTCCAGAGTGACTTCCTATTTGTTTGCCCTCTACATCTATCATAGGACCTTCTTTTGTAAGGAGGTATTTATCCAAAAACTCATCAAAATCCCTTTCCCCTATAAAGCATATTCCTGTAGAGTCTTTCTTTGTAGCTGTATATAGATTGTTGTCTTCTGCTAATTTTCGGACTTCACTTTTATCTAGATGACCGATTGGAAATAGGGTTTTTGAAAGAGCCCTCTGTCCTATTCTAGATAGAAAATAGCTTTGATCTTTATTGTTATCCTTGCCTCTTAAAAGATAAAATTCATCATCTTTCTTCCCTATTTGGCAATAATGGCCCATAGCTATATAATCAGCATCTAGACTTAGTGCATAGTCTAAAAATGCATTGAACTTTATCTCTTGATTGCACATTACATCAGGATTTGGAGTTCTGCCCTTCTTATACTCATCTAAAAAATAAGTAAATACCCTATCCCAATATTGTTTTTCAAAATTGATAGTATAGTAGGGGATATCAAGTTGGTCTGCTACTTTTCTAGCATCGTCTGAATCTATAGTGGCTGTACATTCACCATTTTCATCTTTTTCATCCCAATTTTTCATAAATAGCCCAATTACTTCATAGCCTGCCTGTTTAAGTAAGAGGGCACTTACAGAACTATCAACTCCACCACTCATACCTAGTATTACTTTTTCTTTCATACAGTTTTCCTCTTTTCTAAAGATATATAAATATTTTCATATAAACATTATACTATAGAGATGTTTATATTTATAGTAAAACCCTAATGATATAAAAAAGATACCGGAATTATTTTGTATCCAATATTATCTTATGGTCGATTAATATATTAAAAAACTTATAAACATCTGCCTCGATATAGTTTTCTCCATGCTTTAACCACCAGCTCCCCACAATAATTATGGTATTGGCATAAATAGTTGCCAAGAGTTCTATGGGGATATCGAATTTGTTTTTATTATCTATAGCTTTTTTAAGTTTTAATAAAATCTGCTTTTCAATATAATCATGCATATTTTCAGAGAATATACTATTTGCATTGTTGACAATAATTTTTTGATATGATTCCTTTTCCTTTGACAGATAATATATTAGATTTTTTAATAATTGATGCATGTATTTCTGATAATCATCAAGGTCTAAATTTATATTTGCAAATTCAGGGTCTATTTCTAGTTGAACTTGCGTCCAATCGTAATTTAGCAAATCATATTTATCATAAAAATAATTATAGAAAGTTCCACGTGAAATCATAGCAATATCACATAATTCCTGGATTGAGATTTTTTCAAGCGGTTTTACTTTTAATAAATCTGTTAAGGCCCTTCTTAAACTCTGCAATGTCCGTTTATTAGCAATGGTCATTTCGTCATTATTTAGATATTTCATAGGCAGCTCCTTAGGCATATTTTGTTTTTTGTGTAATATTAAACACAAGTCAAATCTTGTTTATTGTAATCCATTTAGTCTTATTATAATATAATCATATCATATAATTGGACAGCTGTTCAATTATTAAACATATGTATATTTTTATTTAATATATTAGAGATAGTAAAGGGTGATTTTGAAATGGAAACAGCAGAAAATAAAAAAAGTTTTTGGGAAAAGATTGCAACCTTTATTGTAGATAAGAGGAATGGATTTTTTCTTTTATTTATTGTATTAGTGATTTTTTGTTTTTTTTCTTCCCAGTGGGTATCTGTAAATGACAATTTGATTGACTATCTACCTGAAACTACAGAAACAAGACAGGGAATTACATTAATGGAAAATGAATTTATTACTTATGCTAATGCAAAGCTTATGGTAAGTAATATCACCTATGAAGAAGCGGAGAAAATTTATGAAGATTTAAAGGATGTAGAAGGTGTATCCAGTGTATCGTTTGAGGATGAGGATAATTTTCGTTCTGCCTCAGCTTTGTTTGAGATTACATTTGCAGGGGAAGTAGCAGATGAAATCAGCGAAAATGCTATGGAAGAGATCCGAGAGATGCTTTCAGTATATGATTTATATATATCTACAGAAGTAGGCTCTAGTATTGCAGATATATTAGACAGTGAAATGAACTTAGTTATGATTGTAGCTGTAATTATTATAGTCAGTGTACTTCTATTTACATCCAAAACTTATTTGGAGATTCCTGTACTTTTAATGACATTTGGAGCAGCAGCTCTGCTAAATGTAGGAAGTAATTTTCTTTTGGGAGAGATTTCATTTATCAGTGATTCGATAGCTATAATCTTGCAACTTGCCTTGGCCATTGATTATGCAATTATTTTATGCCATCGCTATACTGAAGAACGTAATTTCAAAGAAGCTAGAGAAGCTGTTATATCTGCTCTAAGTAAGGCTATACCAGAAGTGTTCTCAAGCAGTCTAACCACTATTTCGGGTTTGATTGCACTGATGTTTATGCAATTTGAAATTGGATTTGACATGGGGATTGTGCTTATTAAAGCGATAATACTAAGCATATTTTCAGTATTTGTGCTTATGCCAGGATTGCTTATGGTCTTTAGCAAGGGGATAGACAAGACCAAGCATAAGAGCTTTGTACCAGATATTAGTTCATTTGGTCGCCTAGTAGTAAAGACACGATATATAATGCCACCACTGTTCATAGTATTGTTGATTTTAAGTTTTTATTTTTCCAAGCAATCCGATTATGTCTATGGATATAGCAAGCTTACTACTATAAAGCAAAACGAGACACAGATTGCAGAGAAAATGATAAAGGACACCTTTGGGAAAACTAATCTGATGGCACTATTGGTGCCTAATGGAGATTATGAAAAAGAAGGTAAGTTAATAAGAGCACTTGAATCGTTGGAAATCACTGATTCTGTGACGGGTCTTGCAAATATAGAGGCAGGAGAAGATCATATAATCACCGATCCACTTACACCTCGTCAATTTGCTGAATTAGCAGATTTAGATATTGAAAAGGCAAGATTATTGTATAGTGCCTATGCAATAAATGATGAATCTTATGGACAGATAATCAATGGAATTGATACTTACACTGTTCCACTTATAGATATTTTTCTTTATCTACACAGTGAAAACATTTCAGGATTTGTAAAACTTGATGAAGAATTGGAAAAAGAACTAGATGAAATGTATATTCAGCTCAATGATGCAAAATTACAATTACGCGGTGAAAATTATTCGAGATTGCTTATAGAAACTAATTTACCAGAAGAAGGAGATGAAACATTTCAAAGTTTAGATAAGATTCATAAGATAGCATATAAATATTATCCAAATGATGTCTTACTGGTTGGTGAATCGACCAATAACTTTGATTTATATAATTTTTTTACTCATGATAATGCTCTGATTAGCATTGTATCTGCTATTGCTGTAATGATTGTACTTTTATTCACATTTCAGTCAGCAGGTCTACCAGTATTACTTATGATGGTAATTCAAGGAAGTATTTGGATTAACTTTTCTATTCCTTATCTGATGGATGTAAATGTGTTCTTTATAACCTACCTAATAGTTAGCTCCATTCAGATGGGTGCAAATATAGATTATGCAATTATTATCACCGGGCGTTATCAAGATTTGAAACAGACTATGTCAACTTCAGATGCAATGGTAGAAGCTCTAAATCAGGCTTTTCCTACGGTGATTACTTCAGGTAGCATATTAGCTTCAGCTGGTCTTTTGATTGGTGTACTATCTTCAGAATATAGTATTTCTTC
>CAYRYO010000045.1:0-13811 GCA_964428475.1 uncultured Tissierellaceae bacterium | reverse complement strand
CTACCAAGCCCATATCTGTAAGGCCTAGTTGGGGTACAGTAGGTAAAGATATAAAGCTAAGTGTCATAAATGGAGCAGCCATCTTGCAACCTAAAGATTTAACTGCGTTATTCATTTTCTCAAATTCTACTATTACTTGATCTGCTGACTTTTCACTCATAAGTCCCCCTATTGGAAGATGCATCTGAGCTATTACTTCTTGATTGTCTACCACTACAAGCCCACCTTGTAGATCATGGATTGCATTGGCAGCTACAGATAAATCCTGGTCATTTGTTCCTATTAAAACTATATTGTGATGATCATGAGCCATTGATATTCCTATGGCTCCTTTTGTAAAGTTGAAGCCTTTTACAAAACCAACTCCTACATTTCCATTTTTCCCATATCTTTCGACTACAGCTAATTTTAATATATCTCTTTCTATATCCACTAGAATATTTCCATCTTCTACTTTTAATTCCCTGGTCTCCCAGTTATTTATAATCTGATCTTCAATTAAATCAATTAAATTTACCTTTGCAAATGAATTTTTAGTTTTAGCCTTTATTTTAAATGAATCTGGTCTTATTGGGTTTTTAAACTTTATTGTCTCTTTTAGCCACTGTGGGTATTCACCTATAGGACATTCTACCACTAGCTTTCCGTCTTCTGCAACTATTTTCCCTTCAAATAAGACCTTTGTAGGCTTAATTAAATTAATGTCTTCTACTAGCAATATATCTGCAATTCTTCCAGGACTAATGCTTCCAATTTCATCTTCTATTCTAAAGTGTTTTGCAGCATTAATTGTAGCCATTTGAATTGCTTTAATAGGAGGAACTCCAAGTTCTATAGACCTATTTACATTGTAATTTATATGTCCTTCTTCTTGTATCTCATGTGCATGTTTATCATCAGTACAGTACATTAGATTATCATAGGGTATATTGTTTTCTACAACTGCCTTTATTAAATCATCTACATTTCTTTCAGAACTTCCTTCTCTTATTAAAACTTTCATACCAACTCGAAGTCTCGCTATCAACTCTTCATAGTTTACACATTCATGATCATCGGAAATTCCCGAACTTGCATAAACATTAAGCTCTTGTCCTAATCTTCCGATTGCATGACCGTTTATTATCTTTCTCTTTTCAAGGGTTGCTGCTATTTTATGAATATATTCATCCTGAACAAATAAAATCTTAGATGGATCCAATTCTCCTAAGCTAACACTCTCAGGCCATTTTAATATTTCATTTACTTCCTTTGCATCAAGCACTGCACCGCTAGTCTCTAGCCCTGGTGCTGTCGGTACCCTAGATGAAACTTCTATTAACATGCGATAGGGAAGTCTATCTATTGAATTTAACATAGCTTTAAATCCCTTTTCTCCTGCAACATTGGCTATTTCATGCGGGTCAACACAGAGTGTAGTTGTTCCATGAGGTACTACTACTGAGGTCAAGGCTTCCGGTGATACCAATGTAGATTCAAAATGCAAGTGTGTATCTATAAGCCCAGGAATTGCATATTGACCCTTGCAATCTATTTCTTGATCTGCTACTAATTCAACATCTGGATCTATTGAGACTATTCTCTTGTCCTTTATATATATATTAGTCTTATATATTTCTTCTGAATAAACATTTACTAATTTAACATTAGACAGTTTAAGATCACAATTATGTCTACCCAAACCCGTTTCTATAGTTGTCTTTATTTCTTCAAATGTTCTCATATATGTCTCTCCTTAATTATCTATTTTAATAAGCCTTCCAATACTAGGTAGGCAGTTAAAACTACAGTTAATACCCAAACCGTATTAGTTATTTCTTCCTTTTTATTCACTGCAAGCTTTGATAGTGTATATCCAAGTATTCCAAACAAAATCCCACGGTCTATACTATAAGTAAATGGCATTATAGCTACGCATAAGAAGGCTGGAAATGCTTCTGATATATCTGATAAATCTATATTCATAAGAGGTTCCATCATAAATACCCCTACCATTACAAGAGCAGGTGCAGTGGCTATAGGTGGTATCATCAAGAACAATGGTGATAGTATCAGTGATAAGAAAAACAATATTCCAACAGTAACCGCTGTAAGTCCAGTTCTTCCACCTTCAGCAATGCCCGTAGTACTCTCTGCACCAAATACAGTAACAGTATTTGTACCAAGTATTGATCCTACCATTGCACCAAATGCTGATGTAAACAATGCCCTACCTGCATTTGGCAATTGCCCATTTTCGTCTATAAATCCTGCCTTTGTAGAAACCCCAAGTAAGACACCTATACTGTCAAATAAATCCACAAACAAGAAACTAAATATGGCAAATAAAACACTTAGTATTGCAATAGCAGGTCCATCAAACATTCCCTTAAAAGATAATTTGCCAAATGTTGGTGCTAATGCAGTTATAGGATTGTCAAATGCTATAAGTCCTCCTGTTGGCCATTGGGTAAAGGTACTTCCAGTGTCTGGATTTGTAAAGAATAATCCCATTATAGTTATGGTTAAGATACCTATTAACATTCCACCTTTAACCCTCTTCATTACCAATACAGCTGTTATGGCAATTCCAAGCAATGTCAATATAACTCCTGGATTTGCAAGACTTCCCATTTGGATTAAAGTATCATCACTGGCAACAATAACTCCTGCCCCACTAAGGCCAATAAATGCTATAAAAAATCCAATACCTGCACCAACTGAGTTCTTTACACTATGGGGTATGGAGTCTACGATCTTCTGTTGTACTTTCAAAAGACTCAATGTGGTAAAAATAGCACCTGATACAAATACACATGCAAGTGCATTTTGCCAAGATAGTCCAAGTACTCCTACAACATAATAAGAAAAGTAAGCATTAAGCCCCATAGCGGGTGCCAAGGCAAATGGGAAATTAGTCATAAATCCCATAAGTATCGAAGAAAATCCTGCTGAAATAGCTGTCGCCCAAAATACAGCCTTTATGTCCATGCCTGCTGCAGAAAGAATAATTGGGTTAACTGCAATTATATATACAGCTGTTAGAAAAGTTGTAAGACCTGCCAATAGTTCTGTCCTAACATTTGTATTGTTTTCTGATAACTTGAATCTCTTTTCTAATATTCCTAATAAATTAGAGCTTTGTGTTCCTGTAGTCATTTATGTCGCCTCCTGTTTTTTGTTAGATTGTCTTGTATTAGAAATTCATTAAAACTTTCATAGTATTGTCGTGATATGGTACTACCTTTGTTTTTTATAAAAAAAGACGAGTAGCACAATATACACGTATTATGATAAATATTAATACTTTACATTTGTTTGTCTAATCATATTGAATCTAATGTAATTAGTATCATAAAATGTTGTAACTAGTAGCGAAGGACAGTTATTTTGATCGTAATTTATTGATTCAAAGATGAGAAAAGAATCATTTTTCATATACTCTATAAAGCTATGACAATTTAATATTTGAGTTTTAGTAGATACAAACACTTCTATCTTGTCCCATGTTAAAATCTTTGATGCCTTTGTTCTCATAAGCTCAAATATTGATAATTTAGCCTCTTCTTTTGTAATTTCACCCTGGACTATATCTAATGGAAAGGTGTCTATACATAGTATTGCGGGGTTTTCATCAGCATAAAAAATCTTTTCTACTATTACTACTAAGTCTTCTGGATCAATATTTAGTTTTTCTGCATCTTTATAACTTGCTTGTACAATTTCATAGTTGACTAGCTCTACTCTAGCCTTATATCCACTTTCGATTATCATTTGTTCAAATTCCTTACTTACCCCAATATTTGCTTTTAATTGAAGTGCCTCTTGATTTACAAAGGTTCCTCTTCCATGTACCCTAAAAATCAAACCTTCTCTTTCTAAATCTGTAAGAGATCTCCTTACTGTAACCCTACTTACGCCAAGATTTTGTGCTATTGCTTCTTCTGGTGGCAACTTTGTATTTTCTTCTAAATCCATTTCTTTTATATACTTATAAAGATAAGATTTTACCTCATCACTTAAACTCTTTTTCCTAAATGGAATGAAATCCATATCTATACACCTCTCAAGCTCTTTTGTATATATTATATCACTTTGAGAAGAATTAGGATACTCCTGACTCTGTTTCTAAGTACATATGGTCAACAACTGGAAGTTCAAAATCATCTTCTAATTATTAGCCTATTGTCCTTGAAGCCCATTTCAATATTTCCCTTTTCAAAGGGCATATATTGTAGGAGATTTCCATCTTTATGTATCTTTTCATTGATAAGCTTGATATTCAATGTGCTTTCTAAATTTAAGTCTCCTGGATATAGGGCCTTGCCAGTTACTTTGTCCAATACATCAATTCGCCTTATGGAAATACCTGTAAATTTTGTCATCTTATCCCTCCCATCAAATCACATAGATTATTTTAATAATTTTCTAATCTAGAAGAACAGTCTATCATAGTATGGTATTACCTTACTATATTTTTTAAATTTATTCTTTAGAAACTACTCTAAAAACTTTTTAAATTATTCTAATAATTGTCCATACAGGCCAGTCGATTTAAAATAAAAAATTATAATTATCTCCCTTTATTGTGTTAAAGTACTGAAAGAAATTTTTAATAATCAGTGTTTTAGCCATTAGTCAATCATGGGGCTTGTATATATCTTACATTGTGTTATTTATACAATGTCTCTAATATCAAAAGACATTATTCGACATAAAATTCACAAATCCAATCTTTCATTATATATATCTCTGTCTTTTAAATAAAAATGCAGCCTTAAATTATAATGATTTTAAGGCTGCATTTTTTATGGTTTTAAGATGTATTGTGTTTTTTCAAAGTCTGCCATTATTTTAATCTCATACTCAACCGAAGACTCAAATGGTGTTAGGCATCTAATTTCCACTGCCTTCATATCATCTGGTATTCTGTGGTCTTCTATATACTGCTCCCTGTAGTTGTCAGTATTAAATATCAACATTTTTCTTGGATCAAGCTTGCTTATCTGCCTATTGAAATAGACCCTTATGGTCTTATCATCTAAAAATTCTACATCCTCAATTTCTAAATCTGCCGGCAAGATACTATAGGCCTTATCTAATTGATTTGAGACCTCTTGCTTGTATAATTCATCTGTGAAAAACACCAGGACATCCCTGCAATATTGTATTTGATCTTTAATGCTCATGTCATCTGGAACTTTTAATTGTGTTTTTGTTTCATCTGTATATAGGTGACCCACCCTATAGTCTACATCGTCTACCAAGATATCATGTACAAGTTGTTCTGCCCTTTCCAAGACCTCAAGATTGGAAATATGGCCTAGGCCCACACCTTCTACATCCAGTGCAACACTGACCAGCATCCTAGCGTCTGCTATCATATCCATATGGTCTACGCTAATCCTATCTTCAGCTGGCAAACTTTCAATTGCAGATATAGCATCATTTACCTCTCTTACTTCTTCTTCTACCACTATCTTTTTCCTTTCTGTGAAAAATGGCACTAGTATCCTGTTTTTAAGCGTCTTGCCACTTTGTGAATATATGTCATTGTCTATAATCAAGGTATATCTGGAATTGTATTTATAATGGTCTCTAGGTGCAACGCTTAGGCTTTCGCCATCTGGATTTATAGTGACCTTAGCGTAAATATCATGTTCATCATAATCCAATATATAGACCTTTTCTTGTAAATCTTTATCTTGCAAGCTCATATTAAACCTAACATTCCAAGGTTTCCTATCTACTTCCACATCATAGTAGGGAGCATTCTGCCATGTTATTTGGCTTGGCTCTTGACCCTTCTTTTTTGATGCAATTATAAAGTCATCCCTAAGTGGATATACCTGAACTGTGCTACTTGAAACATTGGCCTTGGCGTATGTGTAAATTTCATCCAAGCTTACATCTCCATCACCGTTGAAATCAGCCAAAAAGTCCCCATTATACCCGCTTCCCATGGTAAAGGCCCTGGTAAACTGTCCACCTTTACCCCAGCCATCTATATAGGGATATTCATTGGAGTACTCCAATTTGGAAGCAGCTGTGATGATCTTGTATTTACCGCCTGCTAAGCCTGCTCTTGGTTTAAGTGATGAAAAAGCATCTATTAAGGATTGATTGAACATCCTTTCCTCACTTGCAGAGATATATCCAGAAAGAGAATTGGTAGATATAAATCCACCACTATGGCAACTATCAATGATAATCACTATCTCGCCCTTTATCTCTCTAAGTGCTAGTTCTAAATCATCCACACTCACATAGTCATATGAATCTACACCGCATAAATAGGACATATTAACTTGAGGATCATAATAACCATGTCCTGCATAGAAAAAGTAGGAAACATCCCCTTCCTTTGCAGATCCGAAAGCTTCCTCAATACTAGCTATTATCTCTGTATTCCCCAAGTTTGGCCTCTCCAATATACTGCTAAAACCCTTATTTGCCTCTGTAAAATAATTGTTCCTAAGTGTGTTTTTCATTTTGATTAGGTCTGTCCTTGGACCTATCAAGTCTCCATTTCCACCATAATCACTATTTGCTATAAGCAAAGCCCTATAGGTCGCTCCTTGTGCACCATAGCTTATGCTTGGTGCAATCACAAACAAGATTATAACCATGAATAGAACCGATAATCTTTTCTTCATAGAATCACCCCGTATTTTCAAATTTTATATATGATTTATATTATACCAAGTTATTGGGGTAAATGCCATAAAAAGATACACCACGAGTATTGCTAGCTGTGGTGTATCTTGGTATCTAGTACCCAATTCATTTGCGACTAGTCGTGTTAATCAATTTGATAAGACCAACCTCCATCATCATAATCTACTAATAAAAACTCACCATAAAATTCCCTTAATATTTGATCTGGATCTATGTCTTTAAATTCTTCTGGGTAGAAATTTTTTGCTAAGTATAGGGTTGGATAAAAGGCAAAGGGTCCCCTTGCATGGTCGTGAAAAAGCGCCATAATGTTTTTGTTATTTACTGCTTTTAAATTATCCCAACCTCTTCTTCTTGTATAACTATCAATAACAGATGCAGCCCTTTCAAATGCTTGCTCACGATAACCTAGACCTGTAGATACAAAAATAAAATCTGGATCTGTTGAAATTAAGTATTCTGGATCTATCATCTTGCTATTTCCAGTACTCCCCTTGGCAATATTATCCCCACCTGCATAATCCATTATAGTTGCCCATCCGCCTTCTGTCAGAGTGTTTCCGTATTCTGTTTCATCACCGCGTCCATGTTCATAATATACAGTTGGCTTATCCTTTATTTGATCTAGGTTTTTACCTTTAACTAATTCAAATTGTTTGTTTATAAAATCATTTACCTCTTTTGCCTTGCTTTCTTCTCTAAATAATTCTCCTATTAATTCTATAGCTTCTTGAGGTGATTTGATAGGGTCTTCACCCATTGTTACAACTACAACAGCTACTCCAGCTTTTTCTAAGTCATTAATGTCTTTCATATTTTCCTCTAAGAAAGATCCTCTTGAATTAACAATAAAGACATCTGGATTTATTGCTAAAATTCTTTCCTTATCATATGGATTAGAACCACCACCACCTATTATTTCCATATTTTGGAGCTGTGGATATTTATATCCATAAACTTTTTGAAATCCTTCTGCACTACCTGAACCTCCAACTGCAAGCAACATATCTGCAATATCTTCACCAACTACCATTGAAATTACTTCTGCTAAATCCCATTGATTGACAATGATTTTCTCAATTTCACCTTCTATTTCAACTTCTCTACCAGCCATATCAGTGATTTGAATTTTAGCATCTTCCTCTATTTGTATTTCTTTGTTTTCATTGCTAAGCTTATTTGTTTCAACACCTGTATTATTGCAGCCTACACTAATTATCAATAATGATGCTATAAGTAATATTAATATAGATTTCTTCATTTTTTATTTGCCTCCATTCTTTTTCTCTCCATAAATTTTCTCTCAAGTTCATAGTCATATTCCTTATCAATAAAATCACCGATTAAAATTAATCCATCTTCTATATTGTTCTTTTTTAATTTATTTTCTATATTTTTTAAATTTCCCCTTGCTATTTTTTGCTCTTTCCAAGTTGCTTTGGAAACTACTACTACTGGCGTATCATCAGGATAGTGTTTTCTAAAAACTTTACAAACCCTTGCAATCTTATCAACTGACATAAATAGTGCAACACTTGCTTTTAATGAAGCTATTTCTTCTAAATACTCTGTTGAATTGTCCTTATCCTTATAAGTAGTGCATATTGCAGTATTAGAAATTCCTAATCCCGTCATGCCTCTTTTGATGATTGAAGAGGCTGCATTAAATGCGCTAACACCTGGTACTATTTCATATTCTATGTCTAGTTTTTCTAATCTATCTATAATTCCTCCTACCATCCCATATAGACATGGATCGCCCATATTGACAAATACAAGCTTTTTATTGAGATTAACTGCACTTTTTATTATATCCATTTTTTCTTCATAATTGTGTTCAAAGGTATCGTAAATCTTGCATTCTGATTTTACATTGCCAAACATCTCCTTTGGTAAAAATTTATAACTAGTAAATATAAAATCTGCACTGTCTATTAGTCTTTGACCTTTTAATGTTATTAGCTCTGGATCCCCAGGGCCTCCTGCAATCAAATAAATATTAACCATAATCATTTTCCTCCTCAATTAAATACATTTATCTTGTCTATAGATGATATAGGAGATATAACTGGTACTCCTTTATCATTTTGCATTACCCTTGCATTGACACCATATACTTTTTCAATCATTTGTTCTGTTACTATATCTTTTGGGTTCCCACTAGCATACTGCCTACCATTACTATCTAAAATTGTCAATTGTTCTGCATAACGGCATGCTAAATTAAGATCATGCAATACAATTAGAAACTCAATGTCCCTGTACTCAATTATTTGGGTAATTATTTCAAATAATTCCAATTGTTTCTTCATATCTAAACTATTTGTCGGTTCATCCATTAAAATCATCCTTGGATTTCTTACCAATGTCTGTGCTATTGCAACAAGTTTTTTTTGCCCACCTGAAAGCTCAGATACATATTTTTTTGCTAAGTCCTCAATTCCCAAACATTTTAATGTTAGATATACCCTTTCTAAATCCTCATCTTTTACTATCCACGATAGGGAAGATATCCTTCCAAGTAGTATAGTCTCAAATACAGTTAACATAGTATCTCCCATATCTTGTTGGGGCAAATAAACCATGAGTGCCATTTTTTCCTCTTTTGACATCTTAGAGATATTATTTCCTTGCCAAAATACATCCCCTTTGGGATTTAATATCCCAAATATGCATTTTAGCAATGTAGATTTCCCTGCGGCATTGGGTCCTATTACTACATTTAGCTTTTTTTTAAAATTAATAGATAGATTATCTAATACCTTGGTATCGCCATATCCAAAGGTAAGTGAATTAATACTAATCATATATAACTTCCTTTCCTCTTTATGATTAAATACGTAAAAAACGGTATACCTATTAACGAAGTAACCAAACCAATGGGTAAAATCGTTCCAGGAACAAGCACTTTGCTGAGTATTGAAGCAAGTGAAAGTATAAATGCACCTGTCAATGCAGATAGTGGAAGAAAATATCTTTGATCTTCTCCGCTAATGAGCCTTGCTATATGAGGAGCCACTAATCCTATAAATCCAATCGTTCCAGCAAAACTAACAGCTATAGCAGATAATAGTGAAACATATATTATAGTATTTCTACGCATTTTATTTACATCTATCCCCAAGCTTTTAGCATTGGTATCTCCTAAGGCCATAGCTGTAAGACTCCAAGAATTGCTAGCAAATTTTATAAATATTAATATTGTTACTGCTACAATTACCCCTAGCTTACCCCAACTTATTTTATTTAAGTTACCAAAAGACCAAAAGACCAATGTTTGAAGATCGTTTTCACTAGCAATATATTGTAACAATGTTGTCAATGAACCAAATAAGAAATTAAGCGATATCCCAAATAATATCAATATTCCCCTATCTGAATTGAACCTTTTAGAAAATATAAATATTATTGCCGATGCGATTAAAGTGAATAGAAACGAATTTAAACTAATAAATACACTGCCTAATCCTGGTATTATGCTGAACTTCATTACAATTGCTAAAGCTGCACCAAAGGATGCCGCGGACGAAATTCCTAAGGTATATGGACTCGCCATTGGATTGCCTAAGACAGTCTGCATTTCACATCCTCCAATTCCTAAAGCTGCACCAATAAATATTGCTGATAATGCAACTGGCATTCTAAATTGCCATACTATAATCTGATTTGTAACATTTGAACGCCTAAGTATGCTATTGATGGTCTCTAAAAGCGAAAGTCCAGCACTACCTACAAATATATTGATAATTAAACTTATACATATTCCCATTAATAAGGCTAAAATAATTACTGTTTTTCTTTGCGTTATACTACTGTAAATATCACGCCCTAACATTTTACTCTCCAATTATAAAAACTCCTCTCCAATTTATTTTTTTAATTAAAACTACCTTTACCACAATCAAATAGATAATCGTTAAAATATTCGTATACAATTAAAAAATCATACTAGACTAGTATGATTTTCAATCGATTATGTTTAAGTAATAGCAAAAAATAAAAACCCTTTAAGGGTTTTATTGTCATATATTGTATATTCTTTAACACATAAAAAACACAATGCTATTGACCAACAAAATTTTCCCACCGAAAATCATTCTAAACATTAATTAGGTATCCTGACTCACACTTCTTCCTTGTCCTGCCTTCCCAGATAATCTCCAGTGGCTTGTAATAGGATTCGTCCATGTTCACAGTAGCGGGGGCTGTATCGGTTTTTCACCAATTTCCCTAATATCTCAAAGAGATAAAATAATGCTTGTATTTAATTGTAATATTATCTTATACCATTTAAAGAATAGTGTCAATATATTGTCAAACTAACCTTGCCTTGTGAATTTAGTTTATTTCTCTAGTTGCTAGACTTCACCTATATTTTTCTATTTCCTCTTTTAAATTCCCTATCTTGTATTCTAAGGATAATATTGGATTTATATTGTATTTATCTAGCAAATCATATAATCTATCTATCTCTTCTTGACTTGGCCCAATATGTATATCATATAGTCCATCATTGGAATGAATATGCATATAGGCAATATATTCCTTTAATTCCCTTATCCACTCTTCCAAGCTTGCCTTTCCCAATTTAGCATGGCCTATATCTAGGTTAATTTTAATATTAGGCAGATTTATTGTCTCTATTAACTCTTTTAACATAGCAGGTTCTTCTTCAAATATATTTTCTATAAGTATTGTAGCTTTGCAATCTGAGGCTTCTTTTAATAGTTTTATCCAGGCATCTCTATGTTGTCTATTATTTAAATCCTTTATCATTGGATCTTTTAAATAAGGATTTATCTGACTGTGAAATATTATATAGTCCATATCTAATTGTCTAGCTATTTTTATAGTATCTAAATATTTTCTATAACTCAAAGACCTTATATCTTTGTCAGGACTAGCAGGTTTTAAATCTAAAAATGGCCCATGAAGGGCTTTTATGCAATCAAGCTCCTTGAATTCTTTTTTATAAAAATTTACAATTTCTGTTTTTTTATCTATAGATAGGTTAGACTCTGTAAAATCCTGTATTTCTACGCCTATATCCATAGTTTTCAATTCTTCTACATTTAAATCATCCATTGTAACAACCGTTTTCAGTATCTTTCTCTTCACCATATCACCCCTTCTAAAATCATCACCCAGTCCTGAAAAAAGGAGGGGTATGGTTTAAGCCCCTCCTTGATCTTATTATTGATGTCCTATTTCAGGCACTATGCATATAAATTTGAATACACCCTTACCTGCATTTTTAAATTGATGCATCTTATCTTCTGGTATATAGGCATAAGAACCTGCCCTAACTTCTTTTTCTTCGCCATCTAAAAACAATAGGCCTTCTCCCTCTATCATATAGTTTATATGTGGCCATGGGTGGCTGTGTTTTGGAGAATATCCACCTTCAGTTAATTCCAAGACCCTCATTACATAGCCTTCCCAGCCCTCTTTTGGTGAAATCAAGGCTGCCATTGACGCCCCTTTAACTTCTGGACTCTCAAGTTTCTTCATTTCAATATTGCTTTCATGAGATACTATCACAATAATCGCTCCTAACATATAAATTTGGTATATTTCAATTATACTATAAATAGCAGGGAAAGGGAGTGGAATTATTCATCAATTTTGTAAAAATACAGTGGGGAATCTCATTGACAAAAGATTAAAAAAGATATATACTTGTATTACATCGTAATACAAAGGAGTGTTTGAAATGGATGTTATCAATGTTAGAGTAAATGAAGTTGATAAAAGGCTACTTGAAAACTATGCTAAATCAAATAATAAGACAATATCAGATGTTATTAGAGATAGTATTGATGACATAATTGAAAATGAAATACATTTAAAACTGTATGAAGAAGGAATGAAAGCATTTGAAAAAGACAGTAAAACCTATACTCATGAGGAAGTTTTAAAAGAATTAGGAATAAAGAGAGAAGAATTATAAGATGTCCTATAAGGTTATTTACTCAAGAGATGCACTTAAAAAACTAAAAAAATTAGATAATCATAATAAATTATATATGTTGTCCTGGATAGACAAAAATCTAGAAGGTACAAGTGATCCCTATGAAAAAGGAAAAACATTAAAGGGCAAATTTGAGGGTAGTATTAGATATAGAGTAGGGGATTACAGAATCATAATAGATATACAAGGGGATAAATTAATAATATTAGTGGTTAATATAGAGCATAGAAGCAAGGTATATAAATAGATGTATTTTTAGAGCCTTAGTTTTAGGCTCTTTTTTATTAGCTGGGAAAATAGGAAATATTTAAAAGTCCTAGTCCTTCCCATAGGTATTTCTAGGTTTGCCCTTATCTTGCCCTCTGAAGGTCACAAGCACAGAGAACATCTACATCTCCATATTCATAATCCTTTAATATTTTCTTGCGTTTTCTATTATCCATACTGCCTGATACTGCCTCTGCCTTGATTGCATTTGCTTTAAAAGAATCGGCAATATCATTTGCATGTTTTACTGATGCACAGAATATTACGGTCTTTTTATTTTTTACAAAATTAATATAGGTATCCAATACCACCTTATTTCTTTCAGGAACAAATAATTTAGATTCTAAATCTTGAAAATTATATTTAATTCCATTTATCCGTACATCTGAAATATCTACATTTTTCTTGACTCTGATACACCGGATGGGAACTAATTCTCCTATCTTGACTGCTGTTTCTAAATCTAGTTTGTGACCAACATTTTGAAATACCTCAAGTAAATCCTGTCCGTCCATCCTTTCGGGAGTAGCTGTAAGACCTAATGTGAATTTAGGTTTGAAATGAGATAATATCTTTTCATATGAATTTACAGCTGCATGATGAGCTTCATCTATTATTATATAGCCAAAGTCATCTTCTTTGAATTCATCTAAATTCCTAGATATACTCTGCACACTTCCACAAACTACATATGCATCCTTGTCTTTTTCCTCCTCCACATACATACCTGAATGTTTGTCTTTCCATATATCTTGAAATGTATTTCTTGCCTGTGAAATAAGCTCCTTGGTATGTCCAATAAAGAGGGTTCTTTGACCAAGATTTTTGGCATCAGAGACTGCTGTTACAGTTTTCCCAGTGCCTGTGGCAAAACAAGGCCCAGATTAAATAATCTGAGCCTGTAAGATTTGTTGTT
>CAYRYO010000044.1:0-13944 GCA_964428475.1 uncultured Tissierellaceae bacterium | reverse complement strand
GATATAGATAATCTTAGCTAATGTAGGCTTAATTAGACTATTAAAAGAAAGGGATATTCATATACAACTTGAAAATGAAAAACTAATGTGCTAAAAATTATATCTTACTGAGCCTTTATATTCCAGAGGCATATTTATAAATGTAATTTAATTGACAATATGGAAGTGTATTAATATAATGTATGCATAAGGGTACATTTGAAAATGCATATCGGTACATAAAACAAAAAGGAAGTGGTGGGTATGACAAGTTTTAAATATGTTTATGGGCCTGTTCCTTCAAGAAGGATGGGTCTTTCTATTGGCATTAGCCCTATAGCTAAAGGTCATTGTAATTATTCCTGCATATATTGTCAACTGGGAAGAACAAAAAATATGACAAATAAAAGAAAAAGGTATTTTGACTGTAAAGACTTAATCGAAGAGTTTAAAGGATATTTAAATGATAATATTAAATTTGATGTAGTTACAATAGTAGGGGAAGGCGAACCACTGTTATATATAGACTTGGGTATTTTAATTGATGAGTTGAAGTTACTTACAGATAAGCCTATAGCAGTTATTACAAATGGTGCTTTATTGTCCAACAGCCAAGTAAGGGAAGAGTTAAAAAATGCTGATATTGTTCTTCCTTTTCTGGATGCATCCAATGAAGAGATGTTTAAAAAAATCAACAGGTCTCATGGAAGTATAAAGTTTGATGATGTAGTTAAGGGATTGGAGGTCTTTTCCAAGGAATACAAGGGACAATTGTGGATTGAAACTATGCTTGTTAAAGGGATAAATGATAGCAAACAATTTTTTTTAAATTTCAAAGAAATATTAAGTAAGATAAATTATCATAAATTATATATCAATGCACCTGTAAGACCTCCTGCTGAAACATTTGTTGAGCAACCATCAAAACAAGCTATGGAAGAAGCTATTTCAATACTAGGTGGTATCTCTATAGACAAGCTTGTTTCAGAAGGGTTTTATAGCGAAGTCAAAGATGATTATGAAGCTATACTGAGTATTATTAAAAGACATCCTATGAATCAATTTGAAATAAAGGCTTTTATAGAACAAAGGCAGAATACTAGTGTTGAGAGTTTTTTTGAAAGACTGGATAGTGATCAAGATATAGAAGTAGTAAATTATAAAAACTATTGTACTTATAGATTGAGATGAAAGGAGATTTTTCATGAAAAACCCAATAAAAAAGCTTGCAGCTATTCATGATTTATCAGGCTATGGAAGAACTTCACTTACCGTAATAATACCAATACTTTCATCTATGGGTATTCAAGTATGTCCTTTTCCTACAGCAATTCTATCAAATAATACTGGTTACTTTGACGATTTTTCATTTATAGATTTGACAGATTCAATGGTAGATTATATGAATCATTGGAAAAAGGAAGATGTCCAGTTTGATTGTATTTACAGTGGATTTCTAGGTTCTGGAAGACAAGTAGATATTATTTTAGATTTTATTAACCACTTTGGAAATACCTGTAACATGGTAGTTGTTGATCCTGTGATGGGAGATCATGGTAAACTATACCCCACTATAGATGAAGATATGGTTAAAAAAATGAAAAACCTAGTAGGAAAAGCAGATATTATAACTCCGAATTTTACAGAAGCTATATATCTGTTGGGAAGAGAATATACTGTAGAGATTCCAGAAGATGAAGTTAAAAACATGTTAGTAGAACTATCTGATTTAGGACCTAAAATGGTTGTTATTACTAGTGTTCCAGATCGCCATTCATCGGATGATATACATGTATTTGGATACGACAAAGCCAACAATAAGTTTTGGAAGCTTAGCTCTAAACATATACCTGTAGAATTTCCTGGTACCGGAGATGCATTTACTAGTGTGTTAATAGGAAATCTAATGAATGGAGATGGTCTAGCTATTGCCATGGATAAAAGCGTTAGATTCACCTATATTGGAATCAAGGAGAGCTATGCTTGTTCATATCCAAGGAGAGAAGGGATTCTACTTGAAAAGATACTTGATGTCTTAAAGATGCCAATTATAAATAGTAAATACGAATTATTAAAATAATATAAGTAGGTTTTCTAAATTTCACGCTAGGATTTTAATGTCAGTACGAAGTTTAAGTTAATAGATTTAAAGACTTAAAAAACAGAGGTAAACAATTAATATTGTTTACCTCTGTTTTTTAAAGTATTAATAACTTACTTCAAGATAAAGACCTTATAAACACATAGTGTTGACGGAAAATTCTGTTTATTTAAGTTTGATATTGTAAAATATCACAAAATTAGGGAGATTAAGGAGTATCGTTGACATTGTATTATTTAGCATAGTATAATGACATTGATAATCATTATCATTAAGATGCTGGTAAGATGATAATGATTATAAAATTTAATCAAAACTGGAGGATTAGAATGGATATATCTTATTTTGATAGTTTAGTAAAAAAAACAAGGGAAAAAGAGAATCAAGAACAACTTTGGGATGAAAAGGCAATAGAATTTAATAAAAATATAAGTAAGTCTAAGGCTTCTAAGGTAGATGGTCTTATCTCTTTACTTAAAGGTAGGAATATAATAAATTCATCAAGTGAAATATTGGATATAGGGTGTGGACCTGGAAGACATAGCATGGAGTTTGCTAAGGAATCTCAATCTGTAATTGGTTTAGATATATCGTCTAAAATGCTAGAATTTGCAATAAAAAACAATAAAGATGATAACTTCTCTAAGACTAGTTATATAAAAGCTAATTGGGCAGATTTGGATTTAATGGAATTTGGATGGGAAAAAAGGTTTGATTTTATATTTTCATCTATGTGTCCTGCAGTGGATGTAAAAGAAGCATTAGAAAAGATGTCAAAAGCTTCTAAAGGATATTGTATGGTAAGTAGGATGATTAAAAGACAAGATAATATCTCGGACGAGATAATGAATAAATTTAATATAGATAATTCCAAAGATCCACATAATAGCAGAGAAACCTTATGGGCGTTTTTAAACATGATATGGCTGATGGGATATAATCCAGAAATTGCATATCTTGAATCAAAAGATACATTTAAGCTTACAAAAGAAGAATCTATATCAAGGCATATTAGCAGATTTTCAAAACATAATTTAGAAAAGGAAATTAAAGATTTTTTTAACAATATAAAGGATGAGATGATAAGTTATAAGACTTATTCAAATTCAGCACTTTTATATTGGAAAGCGTAAAACAAGAGGGGGTTTAAAATGGGAAATATAAAAAAGATTTTTAGCATTAGTACATTTGTTTTGCTGGTATTTGTTTGTATGGGTTGTTCTACTACAGCTGTCAGTAAAGATGCAGTTGAATCAAAAGTTGAAAAGAACGAAGCAAAAGAAGAGCTTGTCATTAGACTTCAGGGAGGGGACTATGGACTTCCAAATCCATATAAGCATTATTCTAGAGGACCGGGGACTGCTAAGATGAATTTTATATATGATTCATTGATTGAAAAAGATGAGAATGGTAATATACCTTGGATCGCTAAAAGTTGGGAAGTTAGTGAAGATGGTTTGAATTATACTTTTGAAATTGAAGATAATATTACTTGGCATGATGGTGAAAAATTAACCGTAGAAGATATTAAATTCACCTTTGACTATTATAGGGATCATTCTCCAGTTTCAAATGCTTTGATTTCATCAGGTGAATATATGATAAAAAGGACAGAAGTTATAGGAGACAATAAAGTTGAAATTATTGTTAACCAAGCTAATGCAGATAATATTACTAAAATAGGTTGTATGAGAATAATTCCTAAACATATATGGGAAGATGTTGAAGACCCTACTAATTTTGAGGGCAAAGGAAATGTAATGGGATGTGGCCCATATATTATGACGGAATATAATCCAGAACAAGGAATATATAGATTTGAAGCATTTAAAGATTATTGGGGATTAAAGCAAAGAGTTGATGCTATTGAATTTGTTCCGGTAAGTGATTCTGTACTTGACTTTGAAAACGAGGAGATAGATTTAATAAGTGCTAGTCCCGATATATTATCTAGATATGAAAATGACGGTGCATATAAGGTTGAAAAGAAATCTCCCTATCACACTTATAAACTTATGATGAATATGGGGAAAAGAGAAGAATTATTGGATGTTAATGTCAGAAAAGCTATAGCTTATGCTATAGATAGACAGGACCTTATAGATAAAGTAGAACGTGGCTTTGCCGTTATGGGCAGTATGGGTTATGTACCAAAAGTCCATCCTTTTTACAATAAAGATGTAGAACAGTATATTTATAATACTGAAAAATCAAAAGAACTTTTAAATGGAAAGAAGTTTTCATTTAAAATGCTTGTGGGAAACAATGAAAAGGAAGTAAAACTGGCAGAGCTTATGAAATTATCACTGGCAGAGGTAGGAATCGATATCGAAATCAAGAGTGTAGATTCAAAGGCAAGAGATTCAGCTGCTAAGGAATATAATTATGAACTTTTACTTATGCATCATGGTGGGCTTGGTGCAGATCCAGGTTATCTTAAGGATATTTATGGTTCCAATGGGAAAGGTTCATCTGCATTACCAGGATATACAAATAAGGAAATAGAAGAACTTGCAAAGCAACAGCAGACAGAATTAGATGAGAAAAAGAGAAAAAATATGATTTTCAAACTGCAAGAGCTGATAGCAGATGATGTGCCTTTAATTTTACTTTACAGTGAAGATGTTCACTATGTATTTAGACCAGAAAAATATGATGGCTGGATGTATAGATACGATAACTTTAAGACAACTCACAATAAATTATCTTATTTAGAAAGAGATAGTCAATGAAAAAGCATCATCTAAGAAAGGAGATTTAAAATGGGTGATATAAAAAAGTACTTTAGTATTATTGCATTTGTTTTATTAGCATTTGCTTGTACAGGTTGCACTACTTCCGATACTAGCAAAGAAGTAGTAGGTTCTAAAGCCGAAGATGGGCAAGTAGAAGAAGCAAAAGAAGTAAAAGAAGAACTAGTTATTAGACTTGCTGGAGGGGATACTGGGATTCCAAATCCTTATAAGCATCATGCTAGAGGGCCTGGAATGTCTAAAATGCAACTTATATATGATTCATTGATTGAAAAAGATGAAAAAGGGAATATACCTTGGATCGCTAAAAGTTGGGAAGTTAGTGAAGATGGCTTAGTCTATACTTTTGAAATACGAGATAATATTTTATGGAATGATGGTAAGAAATTGACAGCAGAAGATGTTAAGTTTACATTTGACTATTATAAAGACCATCCTCCTGTTTCAAATAGTTTGATTTCTTCAGATGAATATATAATAAAAGAATCAGAAGTTGTAGATGGGAATAAAGTTGAAATTACTGTAAACAATCCAGAAGAAAATAATATTGTTAAAATTGGCTTTATGAGGATAATTCCCAAGCATATATGGGAAAATGTAGAAGATCCTACAAGCTTTGAAGGGGAGGGCAATTTAGTAGGATGTGGGCCATATACTATGACGGAATATAATTCTGAACAAGGAATATATAGGTTTGAAGAATTTGAAGACTACTGGGGATTAAAACAAAAAGTCAATGTTATTGAGTGGGTTCCAGTAAGTGATTCTATCTTGGCATTTGAAAACGAAGAGATAGATATTATAAGAGTTAGTTCTGATATATTAGCTAAATATAAAAATGATACTGAATATAAAGTTTTAAGCAAACATTCATATCATACTTACAAGCTGATGATGAATATGGAAAGAAGAGAAGAATTTTTAGATGTTAATGTAAGGAAAGCTATAGCTTATGCCATAAATAGAGAAGAACTTATAGACAAAGTGGAAAGAGGTTCTGCTGTTATAGGTAGCATGGGATATGTGCCAGAAATTCATCCTTTTTATAATGATAGTATAAAAAAATATGACTACAATCCTGAAAAAGCAAAAGAACTTTTAAATGGAAAAGAGTTTTCCTTTAAACTTCTTATAGGAAATAGCGAAAAAGAAGTGAAATTAGCAGAACTTATGAAAATCACACTCGCAGAGGCAGGAATAGATATAAAGGTTGAGAGTGTGGACTCTAAATCAAGAGATGCTGTAGTTAAAGATAATAACTATGAACTTGTTCTTATTAATTATGGAGGATTAGGTGGAGATCCAGGTTATCTTAAAGATATATATGGTTCTAATGGGAAAGGTTCATCTGCATTACCAGGATATACAAATAAAGAAATAGAGGAACTTGCACAGCAACAGCAGATACAAATGGATAATGATAAGAGAAAGAATATGATTTTTAAACTTCAAGAGCTGATAGCAGAAGATGTGCCTATGGTTGTAATCTATGGATCTGTTGTCAATCATGTATATAGACCAGCAAAACATGATGGTTGGATGTGTAGATATGATCATAATATGACAACTCACAATAAATTATCTTATTTAGAAAGAGATAGTCAATGAAAAAGCACTATTTGTTTATGTTTTTAATTATTATAACAATTAACTTTTTTCTCCCCAGGTTTATGCCTGGGGGCCCCTTTTTATATCTATCAGTAGAAGATGGGATACAAGTGTAAGATTTACTGATGAGCAAGTGGAACAATATAAAGAATATTACGGATTGGATAAGGCTTTGATAGTACAGTATAAGGATTATATTTTGAATCTTTTAAAAGGAAATTTAGGATACAGTATATATTACAACCGGCCTGTGGTTAGTATAATAGCTGATCGTATATTATGGACATTACTTATAGTTATAGTTTCTTTGATTATAAGTGTGATATTGGGAGTATTTTTAGGAAGTCTATCTGCTTGGTGCAGAAATAGTTATTTAGATAAAATCTGCTATAGTGTAATGATTGTATTTTCACAAGTTCCATCATTTTTAGTAGGCATATTCTTTTTATTTACACTTGAAACTAGGTTTAAATGGATTCCAATGGCAGGAGGGGTGAGTGCATTTGTTGAATTTGATACTACGTTTGAATACATATATGATATCTTAAAGCATGCAATACTTCCAGTTATAACCTTATCTCTAGCGAGAATTGGAGAGTTTTATATGCTGTCTAGAAATAGTATGATTACAGTATTATCTAAAGATTATATGAAGACAGCAAAAGCAAAAGGACTTAAAAAGAGTATAATAATTTTCAGACATGCACTTAAAAATTCAATTATACCAATAGTGACAAGGATTTGTATGAGCCTTGGAAGTATATTAGGAGGAGCCGTTTTGGTGGAAAATGTTTTTAATTATCCAGGAATCGGGAAAATGATGGGAGAAGCTATTTCTGTTAGAGATTATGTCTTGTTACAAGGTATTTTTATTGTTATTACAGTATTAGTTCTTAGTATGAATCGGCTTGCAGATATTATAAATAAAAGAATAGATCCAAGGGTGAATTAAATGAAGAAAAAACTTTTTAAAAAACTAAAACTAATGAGCATAAGTGGAAAGTTAGGAATAATAATAATAATTTTAGTAATACTAATAGCCTTATTATCAAATATTATAAAGATATATCCTCATAATATTCCATCAGGAAACTCTTTAGAAAAGCCTAGCACTATACACTTTTTAGGAACCGATGATTTAGGCATAGATATTTGGGCACAGATTTGTGTTGGGGCGAGGATAAGTGTAACTATTGGTTTAAGCACTGCTTTTATAGCATCCTTTGGAGGTAGCCTGCTGGGAATGATGGCAGGATACTATGGTAAAACAATAGATAAGATGATAACGGGCTTGTCTGATCTTATGATGGCTATTCCTCAGTTGCCTATGCTGATAGTTCTTGGAACATTATTCGAGCCAAAACTTAGTAATATAGTTATTGTAATATCGCTTTTTTCCTGGGTGGTTCCTGCAAAGATTGTAAGGTCAAAGATATTATCTATGAAAGAGGAAAAATACATAGTAATTGCAAAGAGCTATAGAGCAGGATTTTTTCACCTTGTTTTCAAGCATTTTATTCCGAGTATATTTCCAATTATCATGGTTAGTTTTGTTAAAATTACAAGCAGAGCGGTTATATCCGAAGCTAGTTTAGCATTTTTAGGTTTAGGAGATCCTATATCTAAAAGTTGGGGTATGATTTTAAAACGGTCCATAAATTTTCCAGGTATATACTTTACTGAATATTGGAAATGGTGGGTGGTGTCTCCCTTGTTATTATTGACATTATTTACTATATCAATAGCATTTATTAGCAGAGACTTAGAAAAAATTATAAATACAAAGTTATAAGGGGTGAGCTTGTGGGAAAGCCGATTTTACAAGTTAAAGATATAAATGTTGAATATTTAAATATGTCTCAAGAAATGAAGGCAGTTAGAAATGTTGAGTTTACTCTTTGCAAAGGGGAGCGTATGGGAATAATTGGAGAATCTGGAAGTGGAAAGAGTTCTCTAGCTATGTCTATTATGGGTCTTTTAAAAGGAAGTGCAAAAGTTGATGGACAAGTTTTATATAAAGGTATAGATTTTAATGGAATGAAAGAGGAAAGAATAAAAAGCTATAGATGGAAGGATATAGCTATGGTATTTCAAAACAGTGAAGAAATTTTAAATCCAGTACTTACTGTAGGTGAACAGATAGAAGAGGCATTAAAACACCATACATCTTTAGATAGAAAAGAACGCAGGAAGAAAGCTGAAAATCTTATGGAAATGGTAGGCTTATCTAAGGAGAATATATATAGTTATTCTCATGAACTTTCAGGTGGAATGAGGCAAAAAGTTCTTATTGCTATGGCGCTTTCTTGTGAACCAGAGATCTTAATTGTAGATGAACCTACAACTGCCTTAGATGCTATTTCTAAAAAAGAAATCATAGAACTTTTAAAAGGGCTTCATAAATGCAAAAGCTTTTCTATGATAGTTATTTCTCACGAGCTTCCTGTTATTATGAGTTTATCATCTAAATTAATGGTAATGTATTCGGGTGGGGTAGTTGAAGAAGGAAGCACAGTAGAAATTATAAAATCACCTATGCATTCATATACAAGAGGACTTGTTGAAGCTTCTCCCACAGTAAATCCTTTTAGGGATTTATGGGGAATTCCAGGAGAAATATCAGAGTGCACTGCTTGTCAATGCCCTTTTTATAAAAGATGCAATCAAAGGACAGAACAATGCAGCAAAGAATGCCCGAAACTTAAAAATGTTTCTTTGGGTAGAAAGGTAGCATGTCTAAGAGGTGGAATTGTAACTCTTTTAAAAGCTAAAAATATATGCAAAACATATATGGGTAAAAAAATCACAGTAAATGCTTGTAGTGCTTGTGATTTATTTGTAAGATCTGGAGAAACGGTAGTCTTGATTGGACAATCTGGTTCTGGGAAAACTACTTTAGCCCAAACTTTAGCAGGAATTATTAGGCCTGATTCAGGAAGTGTTGAATTTGAAGAAAGATTGATTGAATTAAATACAGAAACAGCAAAAAAGAATGGAATACAAATAGTTTTTCAGGATCCTCTATCATCTACAAATGAATTATTTAATATAGAACAGGTTATAAGAGAACCATTAGATATTTTAAAGATAGAAAGCAAAGACCAAAGGCGGGAAATGGTAAGGAAGGTTTTGAGGGATGTTCAATTACCTTCTAGTGATGATTTTTTGGCTAGAAAAGTATATATGCTAAGTGGTGGACAAAGACAAAGAATTGCAATAGCAAGAAGTTTGATATTGGAACCTAAATTACTCATAGCAGATGAAATAAGCTCAATGTTAGATCCTTCTACTCAGGCAAATATTCTAAGGTTATTAAAAGGTTTACAAAATGAAAAGGGGTTTGCTCTTCTTTACGTAACCCATGATTTAGCTTTAGCAAGAAAAATAGCAGATAGAGCTTATGTAATGTATAATGGCAAAATAATAGAAAGTGGAGCAGCTAGTGAGATACTAAATACACCAAAAGAAAATTACACTAAAGAACTAGTTAAAAGTGCAAATTTTTAATAAGCTATTAGGATAAAAAGGATAGGTGATAACTTGGAAGTAAATGAAAAGAAATATGATTTAACAGATGGTATTGTATGGCAAAAAGTAGTGCTATTTGCAATGCCTATTCTTTTTGGTATATTATTACAATCCTTATATACAACTGTGGATGCCATTATTATTGGTCGTTTTGTAGGAAAATAAGCCCTTGCAGCAATAGAGTCAGTGTATACCCTTACAAAGTTACCTGTGAATTTCTTTGTTGGGCTCTCAACAGGGCGACGATTATTATATCACAATATTTTGGTGCAAAAAATTAGAAAAGCTATCAAAAGCTTGTCACACTAGGATTTTAACGCCAGTGTGAAAATTTTTATTTAATAGATTTCAATGTAAATTGAGTAATTTTAAGTATGTTGAATATTTTAGTTGAAGATATAATTTTATGCTATAATTACATAATATTAGGAGGGATATGATTCGGAACTTATAAAAATGACTGTATTAAATAATTATGAGATGATTGAAGCCGTTCAATTATAGCAAAGAAATACAGTATGCCGGCTAAGGAAATTTCTAGGATTAATTTATCTGTGGAAGAAGCTATGGCTAATGTAATAAGATATGGATTAAATTAGAATAAAGATCAATACTTTGATATCTCAATTAGAGTAGAGGACAGAGAATTTACTGTAGTAATTGCTGACAAGGGTATACCTGGAGACTTTTTATGCATGCAATTAATTTTAGATGGCCAATTTAACTACGATAATATTGTTACAACACTAGAGTTTGGTAAAGTATTAGATATGATAAAAAGCATAGATACAAAAGACAAATAAGATATAAATTAATGTAAGGCTAAAGTATAAATTAATGTAGGGGCTGGGTTTCATCCCAGCCCGCTTTATCAAGATTAAGCAGATAGACGGGGCAGGCCATTCTTATAAAGGAGAATATCTAAATAATTATCTGAGTATTCTGCTTTTGAATGGGTATATGTTATATATGTGTGATATATTATATTAGGAACATATGTATATAAAAATGAAAGAAGGGAAAAGTATGTTTAAAAAAGTTTTAAAAATCAATGGAGTTTTAAAAACTATCATTACTGACCCAGAAACGTCTTTATCAGATGTACTTAGAAAACAATTGCTGCTTACTGGTACAAAAGTAGGTTGTGGTATTGGTGAATGTGGTGCTTGTAACGTTATAATGAATGGGAAAGTTACAAGATCCTGTATTACAAGAATGAAGAGGGTTCCAGATGAAGCAGAAATAGTTACAATTGAAGGGATTGGTAATCATGAAAACCTTCATCCACTTCAATTGGCATGGATGGTTCATGGGGGTGCTCAATGTGGATTCTGTACACCAGGATTTATAGTTTCTGCAAAGGTACTATTAGATGAGAATCCAGATCCAACCAGAGAAGAAGTAAGAGATTGGTTTCAAAAGACTAGAAATGTCTGTAGATGTACAGGATATGTGCCACTAGTGGATTCTGTAATGACTGCAGCAAAACTTATTCGCGGGGAAATTACAAAAGAGGATATATGGTTTAAACTGCCAGAAGGTGCTAGTATTATAGGTACAAATTATATAAGGCCTTCAGCTTGTGAAAAGGTTACTGGAACATGGGATTTTGGAGCAGATTTAGGACTTAAGCTTCCAGATGACACCCTTCATATTAAATTAGTTCAAGCCAAGGTTTCTCATGCAAATGTCATATCTATTGATACGAGTGAAGCAGAAAAGATGCCAGGAGTATTCAAGGTACTAACATATAAAGATGTAAAGGGAAATAATGCAATAAATGGATTGGTATTTGAAACAAATAAGGGTGATGGTCTAGATAGGCCAATACTTGTAGATAAAAAGGTATTTCAGTTTGGAGATGCAATAGCAATGGTACTTGCAGATACTCCAGGTCGTGCAGAAGAAGCGTGTGCAAAGGTAAAGGTTGAACTTGAAGAGCTTCCTGCATATATGAGTGCTCCTGAGGCAATGAAAGAAGATGCTATGGAAATTCACCCAGGAACACCCAATGTATACTTTACTACAAATATTGTAAAGGGAGAAGAAGTAGAAGATGTATTTAAAAAATGTGAATATGTAGTTGAAGATGATTTTTATATAGGAAGACAACCTCATTTAGTTATAGAACCAGATGTAGGTTTTGCATACTTTGGTGAGGATGGAAAATTAAATATTCATGGTAAGAGTATAGCACTTCATTTCCACGCTGCTATGATAGCGGATGGTATAGGACTTCCATTAGAAAAGATAGCATTGATTCAAAATAATGCTGGTTCAACTTTTGGATATAAATTTAGTCCAACTATGGAAGGACTTCTTGGAGTTGCTGCAATGGCAACAGATAAACCAGTATATCTTGAATACGATATGTATCAGCAGATAACTTATACTGGGAAAAGATCTCCTTTCTTTATAAACCTTAAAATGGGAGCAGACAAGGATGGAAAGATTTTAGCAATGAAATCTGACTGGACTATAGATCACGGACCTTATTCTGAATTTGGAGATTTGTTAACTATGAGAGGTACTCAATTTATAGGAGCAGGCTATCATATACCTAATATAAGGGGTGAAGGTAGAACTGTAGCTACAAACCATGCATGGGGCTCTGCATTTAGAGGATATGGTTCTCCGCAGTCTCTATTCTCATCAGAAGTATTAATTGATGAACTTGCAGAAAAAATGAATATGGATCCACTAGAGCTTAGATACAAAAATGTATACAGAGAAGGAAGCACAACTCCAACAGGTTGCCCACCTGATGTTATATGTCTTCCTGATATGATTGATAATATGAGACCTCATTATGAAAAGGCTAAAGAAAGAGTAAAGGCTAAGAATGACAATAAAGACAATAAGAGATATGGAGTAGGACTTACACTTCTACTTTATGGTTCAGGCTTAGACGGGGCAGATTCATCTGAAGCTTGGGCAGAATTAACAAAAGATGGAGTTACCATTGGATCATCTTGGGAAGATCATGGTCAAGGTGCAGATATGGGAGCCTTAGCTCAGTCTTATGAAAAATTAAGACCATTAAATATAAAAATAGAAGATATAAAACTCGTTATGAATGATATGAATTTAACTCCAAATAGTGGTCCTGCAGGAGGCAGTCGTTCTACTCTACTCACTGGAAATGCTATAGCTGATGCTTGTAGCAATCTTATGAAAGCAATGGAAAAAGAAGATGGTAGCTACAGAACATATGATGAGATGGTAGATACAAAATTACCTCTAAGATATGATGGCAAATGGGTAGCACCGCAAACAGCATGTGATTTTGATACAGGTCAAGGAGACCCATTCGCAGCATATATGTATGGATTCTTAATGACAGAAGTAGAAGTGGATTTAGAAACAGGAAAAACTGTAGTTGAGAAGTTTACAATAATTTCAGATGTTGGAACAGTAATGAACAAGCTTGTAGTAGATGGACAGATATACGGAGGACTTGCACAGGGTATAGGTCTTGCACTTAGCGAGGACTTTGAAGACATAGATAAACACACTACTTTAACAAGATGTGGCATTCCACAAATCAAGGATATTCCAGATGATATAGAGCTAATTTATCAAGAAACCAAGAGACCACTAGCAGAATTTGGAGCATCGGGTTCAGGTGAAATGCCACTTTCAGCACCTCATGCATCAATTATAAACGCTATATACAATGCTTGTGGAGTAAGGGTAACTAAATTACCTGCACTTCCTGAAAAAGTAAAAAAGGGATTAGATGAATTGAAAATTTAATAGAGATTATATAAAAGGTATATAATTGGACATTTTGTATAAGAGTATAAAGAGCTTGCATTGGTAATTAAATACTAGTGTAGGCTCTTTTCTTATAAATGTTATTCGTGATATACTATTAATATGAGTAGTTTTATATAATATTGAATTGTTTATAATTACCGAAAAGAAAGGGATGTTATTATGAATAAAAATGCTACAGTTCATTATCCACATGAC
>CAYRYO010000043.1:2058-13981 GCA_964428475.1 uncultured Tissierellaceae bacterium | reverse complement strand
TTTGATGAAAAAGGTTTAGTGCCAGCTATAGCACAGGATGTAAATACAAAAAAGGTCTTAATGCTTGCATATATGAATAAAGATTCTATAGAGAGAACATTAAATGAAAGAGTAGCAGTGTATTACAGCAGAAGTAGGGGTGAACTCTGGAAAAAGGGTGAAAGTTCAGGTAATATTCAAAAGCTTAGGGCAATGAGCTATGACTGTGACGGGGATACAATACTTCTTATAGTAGAACAAATAGGGGTAGCTTGTCATACTGGGGAATACTCTTGTTTTTTCAATGAAGTGGTAAAATTAGAAGAGGATAAAGGTGATATACTAGACGTTCTTTATATTTTACTCAAAGATAGAAAAACAAATCCTGTAGAAGGGTCATATAGCAATTATCTATTTGAAAAGGGCATAGATAAAATCCTTAAAAAGGTAGGGGAGGAATCGGCAGAAGTAATCATAGCTTCTAAAAATAAGGATAAAGAAGAAATGATATATGAGATAAGTGATCTGGTATACCACACCTTAGTTTTAATGGTAGAACAGGGGATTGAGATAGAAGATATAAAAAGAGAATTAGAGAAGCGAAAAAAATAATTTCTTCAATCATACTTTGGATGGATTACAAGATTTGCTTTATGTACTATTATATATATAATAGCTTTTAAAGCTTGCAGTTTAAGCAAACTATAAAAGAGAAATTTGATGGTTGAATTATTTACATTATTTGTATGTTATGGTAATATAATATCAATATCAACAAGAAGTGACATAGCGCTAATTATTTATATGACAAGAATATAAAGGGGGAAGTGCATTGGAAATAAATAAGATTAAAGAAGGCGATACTCTAATATTAAATCTCGAAGGGAGACTTGATAGCAATACTGCATCTCAATTAGAAGAAGAAATAAAAGGTCAAAATGATATTGGCAAGCTAGTTTTAAATCTTGAGAAACTGGTATATTTATCTAGTGCAGGGCTTAGAGTAATACTTTCTGCTCAAAAGATGATGAATAAACAGGGAAAAATGGTTGTAAAGAATGTAAATGAAACTATAATGGAAGTATTTGAAATGACAGGATTTTGTGACATACTTACAATAGAGTAAAAATAAAACACCCCACTAATGATTAGAAAATTAAATTTTTAGGGTTAATAATTATCATTAGGGGGGTTTTGTATATGATTAAAGGGGGGAGTGGGTTTATGGATAATAGTGTTTTTAGAAAGTCTAGTATAGACAGGGTATCTTCTCCGGAACAACTTAATGATTATATAAGAGTATCTAATCCAAGTATATGGATTATTCTTGCTGCAGTTATTATATTGTTGGGATCGGTTTTAGTATGGAGTATTTATGGAACATTGGAAACAACTATTGATAAAAAAGGAATTAGCAGAGATGGTGAAGTGGTATGCTACCTACCTGTGTCATCTGAGATATCAAAAGGTATGGCTGCTAAAATTGGAGATAAAGAGGGAATTATTACAGGAATTTCAGATACTCCTATTTCAAAGCAAGAACTTGAGAAATTATATGGTGATAGAGAGGAATATACCCTATATGCCATTTCGCCTGCTGAGTGGAGTTATGAGGTAAATATAGATGTCGAAGGCCTAGCTAATGGAATTGTTGATGTTTCGATTATACTTGAAAGCATCAATCCTATTTCATTTTTGCTAAATTGAGGTGAGTTACTGATATGAAAAAAACAAATAAAACTGTTCAAAAAGGGTATGCTAAAGTTCCAGTTATCATGCAAATGGAAGCTTTGGAATGTGGTGCTGCAAGTCTCGCTATGATTCTTGCTTATTATGGCAAATGGTTACCTCTTGAACAGGTGCGTGAGGATTGTGGTGTTTCTAGAAATGGCTCTAGTGCCAAAAATGTGGTCAAAGCAGCAAGGACTTATGGTCTAAAAGCTCAGGGCTATCGTTATGAACCAGAAGAACTTAAGAAAAATGGCAGTTTTCCCTGTATAGTTCATTGGAATTTTAGTCACTTTGTCGTACTCAATGGATTTTCAAGAAATAAAGCAATTATCAATGATCCTGCTAAGGGCAATGTAAAGCTTTCTATGGAAGCATTTGACAAGGCCTTTACTGGAATCTGTCTTATGTTTGAACCTACGGATAGTTTTGAAACTGGTGGCAAACCAAGGTCTGTAGTTGATTTTGCTAAAAAAAGGCTTACAGGAATGTCTACGGCATTCCTATTTGTCATACTTACAACAGCTATTACAGCTCTCATGGGTATAATCAATCCCGTTTTTTCAAGAATATTTATGGATAGATTGCTTACAGGACAAAATCCAGAATGGCTGATGCCATTTATTATTGGAATGTCAGCGTTTGCTTTTATTCAAATCATTGTAATGATGCTTAGAATAGTATATATGCTTAAAATTCAGGGGAAACTTGCAATTGTAGCCAATTCTTCATTTATGTGGCATGTTCTTAGAATGCCTATGGAATTCTTTTCGCAGCGTATGGTTGGAGATATTGCTATGCGTCAATCAACAAATGAAGGTATAGCTTCATCCATTATCAATGAATTTGCACCTCTGTTTTTAGATTTTGTGATGATGATTTTTTATCTTGTAGTTATGCTTAGATATAGTGTTGTTTTGACAGTAGTAGGTATATCATCTATTCTTATCAATCTAATAGTGTCACAGATAATTTCTAAAAAACGAATTAATATAACAAGAGTACAAATGCGGGATGCAGGAAAACTTGCTGGTGCAACAGTAGCTGGGATTGAAATGATTGAAACTATCAAAGCAAGTGGTGCGGAAAATGGTTTTTTTGAAAAATGGTCTGGTTATCAGGCCAGTGTAAATAGAGAAAATGTTAAATATGCCAAATTAAATCAATACTTGGGTATGATTCCAAGCCTTGTATCATCGCTTGCTAATATTGCAATATTGATGATAGGTGTTTATTTGACTATGAAGGGCGATTTTACTGTAGGTATGATATTTGCATTTCAAGGTTTTATGATGTCATTTTCTCAACCGGCAATGAGTTTTATATATGCAGGGCAACAAATTCAGGAAATGCGTACAAATATGGAACGTGTGGAGGATGTAATGAACTATCCACCAGATGTTGAATATAATGAAGAAGATTATTTAGAAGATATATCTTATTCAAAGCTTAAGGGAAATATTGAAATTAAGAATTTAACCTTTGGTTATTCAAGACTTGAAGATCCACTTATTGAAAATTTCAATTTAAGTTTAAAACAAGGTGAAAGAGTTGCCTTTGTAGGCTCTTCAGGTTGCGGGAAATCAACACTTTCAAAACTCATATCTGGTCTTTACAAGCCTTGGAGCGGTGAAATACTATTTGACGGTAGTCCTATTGAAGAGATTAATAGAGAGGTATTTACAGGATCTCTTGCGGTAGTAGATCAGGATATTATCCTCTTTGAAGATACTATTTCAGATAATATTAAAATGTGGGATAGTACAATTGAAAATTTTGAAATGATACTAGCAGCTAGAGATGCCAAGTTACATTCAGATATTATGGTGCGTGACGGAGGATATGAATATAAAATGCTAGAAGGCGGAAAGGACTTTTCAGGAGGTCAAAGGCAGCGTATTGAAATTGCCAGGGTATTGGCACAAGACCCAAGAATCATTATAATGGATGAAGCGACTAGTGCATTAGATGCAAAGACGGAATTTGAAGTTGTAAACAGTATAGCCGATAGGGGTATTACATCTATAGTAATAGCACACAGGCTTTCAACTATTCGTGATTGTGATGAAATCATTGTAATGGATAAGGGAAAGGTCGTTGAAAGAGGTAGTCATGATGAATTATATAGACTTGGCGGAATGTATGCAAGTCTTGTGACCAATGAATAGGGGGTGAGTTAGTGGGCTGGTTTGATGAACAAATAAGAGAACGTATTGAAAATGATGAAGAAGAATTTTCCAAGAGTTTTACCAATATGGCAAGCATTATCATGGGAAAGTCTGTATTTGGTGATGAATGGAATGATGATAGAAAAAGGGCAGAAGATGCAATTGGGGAAATACTTAAATTTTATCATATAAAGGGACAGGATTTGCCTGAGAATTTACAAGATATAAATGAACAACTTGAATTTTTGCTTAGACCTTCAGGAATTATGAGGCGTACTGTTCATTTAGAAGGGAAATGGTATAAGGACGGGATTGGTGCATTGCTTGGATCAAGCAAAGAAGGTGAAATAGTAGCTATTATTCCTCGTGGCCTTTCAGGATATTATTATATCGATCCAAAAACCGAAAAACGCATAAAGATAAATTCAAAAAATGTAAATCTTTTATCAGACGAGGCAATCTGTTTTTATAAGCCTCTTCCACTAAAATCACTAGGAATAGTAGATTTAATTAAATATATAATTCAAACATTGTCAATTTCAGATTTTGTAATGGTAGGCGCAGCTACATTTGCAGTTACTTTGATTGGACTTCTTGTTCCAAAAATAAATAATATTATATTTTCAAAGATAGTAGCGAGTGGAGATTTGAGTTTGCTTGTGCCGATTGCCCTTTTATTTGTTGGGGTTACGATTTCAACATCTTTGATTGGGATGACTAAAGCACTTGTCATGTCTCGTTTAGATACAAAGATGAATATTGCAGTACAGTCTGCATCTATGATGCGTGTTATGAGCCTTCCTGCTACATTTTTCAAGGGATACTCATCGGGTGCATTGTCAAGTAGGGCACAGAGCATAAATAGTTTGTGTAGTATGCTTGCAAATGTAGTGCTTACTACAGGGCTTACTTCGGTATTTTCACTTGTATACATAACACAGATATTTAATTATGCACCTGAACTTGCTATTCCAGCGCTAATTATTATACTTGCAACGGTCGTATTTTCCATCATAACTGTGTTTGCTCAAATGGGTATTTCAAAGAAGATAATGGAAAGAGGTGCGGAACAATCTGGAATTGTATATTCTTTGATATCAGGTGTTCAGAAAATAAAATTATCGGGTTCAGAACGCCGTGCCTTTAGTAAATGGGCCAATAGTTACAAGGGTATTGCAGAACTTCAATACAATCCACCGAGATTTTTGAAATTTGCTCCAGTAATTTCTACTGTGATTAGTCTTGTTGGGACCATAGTACTTTATTACTTTGCAGTTGTATCTGGAATTTCTGTTGCAGATTATATGTCATTTAATATTGCCTATGGATTTTCAGCAGGCGCATTTATGTCAATGGCTTCAGTAGTATCAACCGTTGCAAATATAAAGCCTATCATGGAAATGGTTGAGCCTATACTAAAGACAGTTCCTGAAATTTCTGTAGATAAAAGGGTAATTACAAGTCTTTCAGGATCAATTGAATTAAATAATATTTCATTTAGATACAATGAAAATATGCCACTAATTATTGACGATTTATCTCTTAAAATTCGTCCAGGGCAATTTGTGGCGATTGTCGGTACAACGGGTTGTGGCAAGTCAACTTTACTACGTCTTTTGTTAGGATTTGAAACTCCTGGAAGGGGTGCTATATACTATGATGGCAAGGATTTATCAACTGTTGATTTAAAATCACTTAGAAGAAATATTGGAGTTGTAATGCAAAACGGTAAATTGTTTCAAGGTGATATCTACTCCAATATTACAATTGTTGCACCTTGGCTTGGTTTAAGTGAAGCATGGGAAGCAGCTGAGATGGCTGATATTGCTGATGATATAAGGGATATGCCTATGGGAATGAATACTATGATTTCCGAAGGAAGTGGAGGAGTTTCGGGAGGACAAAAGCAAAGACTTATGATAGCTCGTGCTATTGCACCTAAACCCAAAATATTGATGTTTGATGAGGCTACTAGTGCTCTTGATAATATTACTCAAAAAGCAGTATCAGAGTCACTTGAAAAGTTAAAGTGTACTAGAATAGTAATTGCACATAGACTTTCCACCATAAAGCAATGTGATAGAATTCTTGTGCTTGATAAAGGTAAGATAATAGAAGATGGAAATTATATAGAACTTATGGAAAGAGACGGAATGTTTGCAGAACTTGTATCACGTCAACGGCTAGATGATACAGGATATGTTGAAAAATCAACGGTGTTTTAAAGGGGGTATTAGAAAATGGGTGACATTATCCCACGAGAACAAATATATATTGATTATAAGGATAGGGTGTACGGTTATATAATGTCTAAGCTTAGAAATCCACATGACGCAGAGGACTTGCTTGCTGGTGTTTTTTTAAAGGTTTATCAAAATCTTGATAGCTATGATAGTGATAAAGCAAGTTTATCTACATGGATTTATACTATAGCACACAATGAAGTATGTAATTTTTTTCGTGCAAAGTCTAAATTTGGGTTTGTAGCTGATATTGATAATACAAGTCATATTTCGGATGATTCGGAATCCTCTATAGAGATATTACTAAAAGAAGAACAGTTAGAAGATTTGGC
Source organism: uncultured Tissierellaceae bacterium (assembly GCA_964428475.1). GTDB lineage: Bacteria > Bacillota > Clostridia > Tissierellales > Tissierellaceae > JARICQ01. The sequence continues at coordinate 7,531 of CAYRYO010000043.1, read as the reverse complement.
AAAAGCGCTTGATAAGTTACCTGAAAGAGAGAGGGCTGTTCTTGTTTTGCGATTTTACCATGAATACACTCCAAAGGAAGTTGCAGAGTGCATCAATGTAAGTTATAGCAATGCTAAATTTCTTCAGCACCGCGCAATAGGTATGCTTAGGAAGATTATGTTAGCACAAGAATAGAAATTAATAGTGACAATATTAAACTCTTACACAATGATGTAAGGGTTTTTATATATCAATAAGTCAATAAATAAAAAAAATTTAAGAATCATCTAACTAATATGAAGTTTTGGTGTATAAATAAGTAGAAAGTAAAAAGTAAAAAGGAGTGGTTGGAATGAGAGGGATTAGTAGAGGAAAAATTAGACGATGTAAGTGGCGGGGGATGTGATTATATGCGAATAAGATTAAGTATAGTTTTAATTTTATTTTTGACAATAGTTTTAAATGGATGTATAGACAAAGGGTCAGTAGAAAATGAAAGCAGTGATATATCAAATAGGCAAGAAAAAGCAGAAAAAGAACAAGGAGAATCAGATTACTCTAGATATAAAGGTGCATGGAATATTTATATGATGGAGGAAGAAACATTTACAGCTCTAGAGCCAGCACTTGGAAGGACAGCTATAGATATCTTAGAGATTGATAACAACAAGATAGTGGGAGAAATAACTTCTGTGAGTGGTGGTCCAAGTTTTAGAGTGGCTGAAATCAGTTTTGAAGGTGAAGTAGTAGATGGTAAATTGATTTCAAGATATGAAGATAAAGATTGGGAGTACAAGGGAGAGTTAAGTTTAGAGTTTGAAGAGGACTATATCAATGCCAATATAAGTAGAGATGAGGCTGAACCTAGGGCGATGTGGGGGATACCAGAAGGTGAATTCAAATTTAAAAGGCCAATAGCTACGGAAATGGTTGAGTTAAATGATGAGGAAAAATTAGAAATAGAAGCGGTAGTAGATGTATTAGAAGAGGAAAATCTATATCCAGAGATTAAGATCCTTTTGCAAAATACAGAAGATCAAAATATATACTATGCATATATTGACTACAAAAGATACAATGAAGAGCAAAAAAGTGATATAATATATCAACATTTGATAATACTTGAAAAAGTTGATCAGTACAGAATAAAAGAGACAAAGCTTGTAGAATATCCCCTGGAATTTGACTTGATAATGGATTTTTTAGATAATTAGTTAAGTAAGAGATGAAAAGAGGAGGGATTTAGATGGAAGGTAGATTAAAGCAATTGTTTGATTTTCAAAAGATTGCTAAAAATAAACATCTTGAAAATATAATAGAAGATATTGAAGCAAAATATAACAGAAAATCAAAGAAAAACCTGCTCTCAGATGATGATTTAGATATATTTGCAGCTGGTGATGTATATCCTGAAAAAGATTGTTTTTTAGAGGAAGATAAAGATAAATAAAGGAGATAGTAAAGACATATTTTGTTAATTTAAATCTAAATAGTATGGCAAAGGAACAGGTACCTTGCCCATATAAGCAAAGAGATACATCATAGGTAAAGCACTTGTGATGTATCTCTTTGTTTGTTAGTATCTGATTTATGGTAAAAAATATTGAAATCTAAAGTTTAAGGTAAAGGATGATTTTGTGAAAAAACAAGTAAATTTGAAGGTAAACCCAAAATTTGAGGATAAATATAAAAAGGGCTATCCATTAATATTTAAAAGTGCAATTTTAAATGTTAATTCATTACAAGTAGAGGGAATTATAGTAAATCTTGTAGATAAAAAAGGTGAATTTATTGCTAGAGGATACTATGGAAGGCAAAATAAAGGATATGGCTGGGTGCTTACTAGAAAAGAAGATCAATACATAGACTTAGAATTTTTTAGAAAAAAACTAATAGTAGCGCTTAACAAAAGAACTAAGTATTTTGCAGACCCTGAAACTACTGCCTTTAGAGTATTTAATGGTGAAGGTGATGGAATAGGAGGACTTACTATTGAATATTTCGATGGGTATTATGTAATAAATTGGTATAGCAAAGGCATATATGAATTTAGAGATGAAATAATAAATTCACTCAAACAATTAACCTCTTTCAAGGGAATATATCAGAAAAAAAGATTTGATGAAGATGGAAAATATATAGAAGAAGATGATTTTATAATGGGAGAGCGTGCAGAAATGCCATTGATAGTCAAGGAAAATGGGCTAAATTTTGCTATTTATTTGAATGAAGGTGCAATGGTAGGGGTCTTTTTAGATCAAAGGGAAGTTAGAAAAACCATTAGAGATAAATATTCGCGGGATAAAACAGTGTTAAATACATTTTCATATACTGGGGCATTTTCAATATTTGCAGCAATTGGTGGGGCAAAGATGACTACAAGTGTAGATCTTGCAAATAGGAGCTTGCCAAAGACTAGAGAACAATTTGAGATAAATGGAATTGATCCACAGACTCAAGAAATTTTAGTCGAAGATGTATTCAATTATTTTAAATATGCAGAGAAAAAAGAATTGAAATTTGACCTAGTAATCCTAGACCCTCCTAGTTTTGCTAAATCTAAGAACTTTATATTTAGTGCAGATAAGGATTATAAGGATCTCCTAAAACAAGCTATAAGCATAACAGAAAGAGGAGGAATAATAGTAGCATCTACAAATTGTAGCAGTTTTAATATGGATAAGTTTAAGGACTTTATAAGAGATGCCTTCAAAGAGTTAAATCTACAATACAAGATAATAGAAGAATATACCCTTCCATCCGACTTCAAAACTCTAGATGAGTTCAAAGAAGGCAATTATTTAAAAGTTGTATTTATAAAGAGAATTTAAAGATCAGATTATATTAATTGTAAAAAGCTAGCAATTATGTTTAAAAACATCTAACTATTCTTAAGTTCTGGAGTATAAATAGTAAAGGAGGAATAAAAATGAATTTAACATCTGAATTAATCCAAAAGGCAAAGACGGCAAAAAGTGTAGAAGAATTATTGCTACTTGCGAGTGAAAACAATATTGAATTAACAAAGGAAGATGCAAGGGACTACTTTCAAAAGTTAAATCCAAAAAGTGGTGAATTAGCAGATGAAGAATTAGAAAGTGTAAGCGGTGGTGGCTGTGGTAGTTCTGATCCAGTTCCACCAATGGCGTCATTTGACTGTGAAAGGTGTCACAGCCATGATTTTGAACTTAGATATCAAAGTTTTGGTAGGCTAGATCGTTATAATAGTATTCACTATAGGATCTGCAAGCTATGTGGATGGTATGAGAAAATTGATAGGAAATATAAGCCAGAAAGAATGCCAGGAGCAAAATGGATACAGTGATATATGAATAAGGTTTATATTTTAAATATGAAAAATTTCCTTGAGGAAAATAGCAAAGGCAGCAAGGAGGAATTTTTAAATAAACACATCTTCACAGTTTCCATGCAAAGGCAAGACAAAGTTAAGGCTTTTTATTTTATAGATGATAAAATCAGATCATTATCTGCCTATTTATTGCTTTCTAAAGCTTTAAGAGAGGACTATATGATAGATAATTTACAAGAATTCAAGGTGGCTAGTAGTGGGAAACCATATTTAAAGAATAATAAAAACATTTTTTTTAATATAAGTCATTGTAAAAATTTCGTAGCCTGCATTATAGGAAATGATGATGTAGGCATAGATATACAAGACCCATTTTCCTTTGATAGAGACATTGCAAAACAAATATGCTCTAAAGAGGAATTGAAAACATTAAATAATATAAATGAAACCCACAATAAAAGACAATTAAACAGGATATGGGTATTAAAAGAAGCATATACAAAATTTACTGGACAAGGGCTATTGGCAGATTTAAAAAGCATAGATTTTTCCACTAAAGAAAAACAAAAAAGACAAGATGCAACTCTCACTTTTATTGAGGATGAGCTGTATAATCTAGGAATTTGTATAAGAGGGATAAAAAAAGTAGAAATAAAAATAAATTTAACACCTGAATTATTTGAAAAGTTAGATTCAGGAACTGAAGTATTATTAGATTAAGAATTTGATAATGTGCTAGGACAAACATAATAATTTAAAGAAAACTAATATCAAAATGAAATGGGGAATGACAAATGTATTATAAACTAACAGACCGCACTGCACTAAGAAGTTGGCAACTTGTACCATATGCTTATTACACTTATGGTCAGCGTACAGCTAATGGATTAAATGAGGAAGAATTCAATTTATTGCTTAAATGTGATGGTAATACAGAAATAGAAGATTCACCACTTTTAGAAGTACTTATAAATAGGGGCCTATGTGAAGCTTGTGAAAAGGGTCAAGTACTAAGTGATTGGCAAAAGGTGAGATATTGTGATAATAGGTATTTCCCAGCTATGAACTGGACTATTACGGGAAAATGTAACTTTAACTGTATGCATTGTTTTATGGCAGCGGATAATAGTGCATTAATGGATGAATTTAGCTATGATCAAGCTATGAATTTACTTGATGGGCTTGAAAAAACTGGTATTCAAACAATATCGCTTACAGGTGGAGAGCCCATGCTACATCCACATTTTATGGATATAGTAAGAGAATGTGCCAAGAGACGTATAGATATCAATGAAGTAATCACAAATGGTAGTTTTATAACGGAAGAAAAACTTGATGAATTTATTTCACTGGGCTTAGACCCAATGTTTAAGATTAGCTTTGACGGAATAGGACATCATGATTGGTTTAGAGGTATGGAAGGCGTAGAAGAAAAAACCCTAGCAGCAATCAAGCTTGTGCATGAAAAGGGATTTAGAGTCTTAATTCAAATGAATATACACAAGAATAATGTAGATACAATAATGCCTACACTCAAGATGTTTGATGAAATGGGTATAGAGGCAATCAGAATAATCAGAACTACTGAAGCTCCAAGATGGAATGAAAATGGCAAAGATTTATGCCTTGGTATAGAAGAATATTATGATCTTAGCTTGAAAATAACAGAAGAATATTTAAAGACTAATCCTCAAATGGATGTAGATATCTGGATGTTTTTACAATACTCACCTAGGGGCAAACACTATCATCTAAGACCTATAGAAGGTGGAGTAAATAAATACCGTGCATCTGCTCCAGTTTGCAGGGGTAATCGTGGAATGGTTGCAGTTATAGCAAATGGGGATATAGTGCCTTGCAATCAAGTGAGTGGGCAGATGAGACTAGACAAGGTATTTATGGGAAATGTTCATGAGACTCCGCTTGAAAATTTACTTTCACAAGGGCCATATTTAGACAGTGTAACCTTTACTGTAGGCGAATTGCAGGAGAAAAACCCTGAATGTCAGGAATGTGAATATTGGAAACTATGCGTTGGTGGATGTAGGGCTTGTGCCTATGCATTTAACGGTACTATGATGAGCTACGATCCTATTAAATGTATATATTTCAAGAAGGGGTATATGGATAAAACTATAGAATTATTTAATAGCTTTGAAGGATATAGATGTGTTGATGATATT
>CAYRYO010000043.1:0-1958 GCA_964428475.1 uncultured Tissierellaceae bacterium | reverse complement strand
TAAAACTATAGAATTATTTAATAGCTTTGAAGGATATAGATGTGTTGATGATATTGAATAAAAAAGAAAGGGTGAATTGTAATGGGTGAAATTAAGATAAGAGCAGAATTAATCGAAAAGGCAAAGACCGCAAAAAGCGTAGAGGAACTATTAGCATTAGCAAGTGAAAATGAGGTGGTATTGACAGAGGAGGAGGCAAAGGAGTATTTTGAAAAATTAAACCCTCTTGATGGAGAGTTATCGGATGAAGAATTAGATAATGTAGCTGGTGGTGAATGTGGTGATTTGGTTAGAACGGTATGCTATAAGTGCAAGAGTAGGAATTGTAAGCTAACCCGTAAGTATGTAGGAAGGGATCATTTTGTTTGCTTGGATTGTGGGCATGAATTTTTTAATAACTAAGAGATGAATCTAGAATTTAAAAATAAAGATGAGAGCTTGAGTAGCTATTAATATTAAATCAGCCTCTTATTTTTTGCACAGCAAAATTGAAAGGAGTCAAAATGAAAAATTTACTAATTATGCTTTTAGCTATTTGTACAGCTAGTCCAGGAGTTTCAAATAGCATTATAAAAATTGATGTTAAAGATGAGGCAAATTGGGAAATAGTAGAAGCAGCATATAATTATTGCTTGCCATTATTAATGGTGAATACAACAAAGGAAAAGATCACCAATACAGTTAATCCTCAGGGTTCCCAGGCGCCCATCAATCAATTGGCTCATGCCAAAGGACTTGCCACTGCCAAATCATTAGATGTTGTAACGCCAAATACTGATACTGTTTATTCACAGGGCTTTTTAAATCTTGAAGATACTGCCATGGTCTTAGTTAAGCCAAAGGCGGAACGATATATTACATTTCAAGTGATGGATGCCTATACCAATACAGTTGAGATATTGGGTACTGGCAGTGATACACAGGATGAGTGTATTTATCTTTTTACTGGTCCAGATTATCAAGGTCAAGTGCCTTCAGATATGGTTCAAGTAGCTATGCCTCAAAATATGGGGTGGATCTTGGGTCGGACCCTATGCAAGGGTGTCCATGATTTAGAGAATGTATATGCCATACAAAATCAATTTAAATTCTTGCCATTAGATGCTTATTTAGGGGGTGGAGATTATACACCGCCAAAAGGAGTTTACAATCCCAAGTATGATTTTGTTCCTGTAAGACATGTGCTCCAAATGACACCCCAGGAGTTCTTTGACAGAGCAAATCAACTGATGCTTGAAAATCCACCAGCTCAAGCGGACAATGAAATTATGGAGTTAATGGAAACTATAAATGTGGGACCAGGGAAAAGCTTTGATGCCAGTATACTTGGAAAAGATGGAAAAACAAAATGGCAAGACATGATAGTCAATTTGGAAAAGAATCTTAGCAATGAGTGTCAGCATTTTAGAGTTAATATTGGTCAATGGAAATATCTAGGTGCACCTATTTCAGAGTATGGAAAGGAATATACCTATAGGGCCTTGGTGTCACTGGGCGGCTTAGGTGCAAATCCAGTTCATGCTGCTATATATAGCAGAGTGGAAACAGATGAAAAAGGAGAATCACTAGATGGAAGCAAGAGCTATACCATTCACTTTGAAAAGGATGGACTTCCTAAAACTCAGGAAGATGGCTTTTGGTCTATAACTGCTTATAATTCTTCTAATTTCCTTATTGATAACCCATTAAATCGTTATGATATAAATGATAGGGATAGTTTTAAATTTAACAAAGATGGTTCACTAGATATTCTACTTCAGGAAAATCCTCCTCTTGATCCTGCTATGGAAGACAATTGGCTGCCAGTATCTAAGGATGAATTTCATTTATATATGCGTATCTACCTGCCACATGAAGATGTTTTAAATGGAGAATGGAAGGCACCAACAATTACGGGGAATTAAAAATTATTAAGGGGGTAAGGCTATGAAAAAGGCATTGATATTTGTATTAGCATT
>CAYRYO010000042.1:0-14515 GCA_964428475.1 uncultured Tissierellaceae bacterium | reverse complement strand
ATTGTTTTTCCTTTTTCATTTAATTATTAAGATTTAGCTTTTATGGCAATTAAACATGATTCTTTGATATTCCCAAATTTATATTTATCATCTTTTTTAATTATGAACTTATTTATAAATTCCTTAGTTATACTTATTTCCTTATCTGTTATTATATTATACCTATTTACAAAGAATTCTAATACCTCATTAAATTCATCAAAATACTGAGAGAATTCATATTCTATTTTTTCATATTCATATGAACACCCATAATCATTTAATATTTCCAATGTATCATCTAATGTAATATTAGGCGTTTTCCTTGATTTAGGGAGTCTACCTAACATTTTATATAAAATGTCTCTATTGAAATTATTTTCTTGATTTTCAAATGAAGCTATTATAAAGCCATATTCTTCTACTAAATTATGCATCTGTTTGATTCCCTCTAATGATTTTGTACTATTTCCACTAAAGGCAGATATTGCTATATTATGTTTATCTGGTTTGCTGTTTTTAAATGGTCCCATAATACAATTAAATTTATCTAATTTATTTTTCTTAGCTCTATTATATAGAGAATTTAACATATTAAAAGAAGAATCGACTGCAGTAATATAAGCCCCTTCTTTCATCAGAGGTATGGAGAAGGCACCTGTTCCTGCACCTATATCTAAAACTGTCTTGCCTTCTAAAGGGCCTGTGTACTTTTTGATTGCTTCTATAAACACATAAGGATAATCGCAATTAGGATGTTCTAATGCCTGGTTGTACCAATTTATTCTCATCTTATTCCACATAAAGCTGTTTTCACTTTTAAATACTACTCCAAAAGATTTTAATATACTCACAATGCTATCTAGAATAGTCTCTCTATTTTCTTCTGTGATTTCTACTATTATTACATCATCCCTATTTCTAATATTATTTAAGAAATCGCAATCATAATCTTTTAATATTCCCAAAACAGGCTTTTCACTATCTAATACTTCATATACCTTAGATGTAAATTCATTTATATCATTTTCCATAAATCCCAATTCATCTAATACTATCAAATCTCTGTTATATAAACTATTATCTAATATAGATGTTAATCCTATTTTAAAAGAATCTACAGATACTTTTTTCATTTTATCTATTGCACCTGTATTTGCTATAATATGTGTTTCTATTCCATCATTTAGAGACCTTACAGTAAAAGTATTTATACTGTCTTGTATCTTCCTTTCGGTGATGTACCCTCCTATAGAAAGGTCAATCATTTCCAATACATTTTCTAAAATAGTAGATTTACCGATCTTTATCTTTCCTGTTAAAAATAAATTGTGCATTATTTCACATCCTTATATGTCTTTGTTTGAGACTTTACATTTGTTTTACCTTATAGTGTTTTTTAAAAGCTCGTCTACTTCTTCTTCTGTTAAATCATAATGATAAAACTTACCATAAAATTCTTTTACTTCATCTCTCATATCATAATTATATATATCTGGATATAAAAGATTGCCCAACCATTTTACTCCTAATATCCTATTAACAGATGGTGGCCTATCAAACCAGTTAAAGGGCTTATTTGGTATTTCATATACTTCTTTGTCTTTTACTGCTCTTATACCTGCCCAAATTGGATCTTCAAGTATCCCTGAAAAATATCCACCTCTTTCATCATCCCAAGAAATGATTATTGCTGGATCCCAAGAAAGAACTTGTTCTATTGATACTTCTGATTTGCCAATAGATCCTTCTTCTTCTAATTTAACTACATTGTTTCCTCCTACCATATCTATAACTGCTGCATGCCAGGAGCCTGCAGGCTCTGATTGTAGTCCATCTGGACCTTCTGCATAATATATATCTACCTTCATATCTTCAGTTATATTTGCTGCATTTTTGTCTATATCATCCAGTACACTTTTACAATACCCAGCTAATTCTTGTGCTTTTTCCTCTCTACCTAAGATTTTACCTAATAATATATAGGCTTCATCTAATTTATTTATATCATCATCTATATAAATAATAGTTTTACCCAATTGTTCTTCCATTTCTTCTGCCTGTGATATAGCTGTTTCATCTATCTTTCCCATGGTGATTAGTATATCTGGATTTACTTTTAACAGTTCTTCTAAATTTACAGTTTCCTTACCTGCCCCACCTAAATTAGGTAAATCATGATACTTTTCATCTATATATCTTTTCTCTCCATCTCTTAGGCTATAATTCCAACCAACCATTCTTTCAGGATCTAATGAATACAATACGATTGTGCCTACAGGTCCTGTAGAAAATACTGTATCTATATTCTCTGGTAATACTATTTCTCTTCCTGCCATATCTACTATTTTATTTTCTTCTTCAGATTCTACTTCTTGAACAAGATCATTGCTCGTTTCATCTACATTTGGTTCTTCAACCTTTTCTTTGGCACATCCTGCTAATAATGCTGCCATAATCATCACCATAAGTAAAGAAATAATTCTTTTTTTCAATTCTATCTCCCCCTTAAAATAAAGTTAAACACAATTTTCTTTTTATATTATTTACATCTATTTCTACAAGTTTTACTTCTACATCATATAATTTTTGAAGTTCCTTTTCTGTTAAACTTTTACTTGGATTGTCAAACTCAACTACTTTTCCACCACTTACCAAAAGTGCTTTGCTTCCATAAGATAGAGCTTGTTCTGGAAAATGGGTGGCCATTATAATGGTTATTCCCATATCTGAACATTTTCTTAAATAATTTAACATTATCCCCTGATTCCCAAAATCTAAATTATTAGTAGGCTCGTCCATTATTATTATCTTTGACTGCTGGGCTAATGCTTGGGCGATTTTTACCAATTGCCTTTCTCCACCACTCATTTGTGAATAGATCTTATCTTTAAGATGCATTATATTTAGTTTATTCATGGCCTCTTCTGCAATTTCTTGATCTTTTTTAGAAGGCGATGAAGAAAATCCAATATACGATGTTCTCCCCATTAAAACTATATCCATGCCCTTATACTGAAACATGGAGCTAAATGTCTGGGGTATATAACTTATTATCTTGGCTTTTTTGCTCCACGGCCAAGATTTTATATCTTCTCCATCTACCAACATCTCACCTTCAAAGGGATCTATTAAACCTACTATGGTTTTTATTAAAGTAGATTTTCCTGAGCCATTTTTTCCTAATATACAAACTATATCCCCTCGGTTTGCTGCAAAGGATACATCTTTTAATATTATCTTGTCTTTATAGCCACAGCTTAAATTCTTTACTTTAAACATCTATTTCAACTCCTTCTATTGGCCAGTAGTAAAATTATGAAAAATGGTGCTCCTACTAGGGATGTAAGTATTCCAATTGGAATCTCAACTGTTGCAGCAGATCTTGCAATATTATCAATTAATAGTAGATATGAGCTTCCAAGCAATATAGTAGTAGGAAGTAATACTCGGTAATCTGGCCCTACTATCATTCGGCTTAAATGTGGTATTACAAGTCCAATCCATCCAATCATGCCACTAATGGATACAGATGCTGCAGTAATCAAAGTCGAACAAATTACCACTATAATCCTAATCTTTCCTGTATCTAAGCCCAAAGTTTTTGCCTCATCTTCATTTAAAGAGAGAACATTCAATCTCCATCTTAAGATGTAGAGAGGAAGCATTCCTATAGCAATTGGAATTAATATTGATTTTACATCTCTTGCAGTGATATTAGCTAAACTCCCCATAAGCCAAAAAGTAATAGTTGGCAATTTATCATTTGTATCTGCAATGTATTTTATAGAAGATGTAAGAGATGTAAATATAGAGCCGACCAAAATCCCAGTGATTACAAGGGAAATCAAAGCTTCTTCCTTTATCTTTGTACTAATGAAATATACTAAAACCACTGCCATAAGCCCAAATAAAAATGATGTAATTTGAACGCCTACATTTGAAAAAGATAAGAATATTGCCAAGGCTGCTCCAAATGCTGCTCCTGATGAAACTCCTAAAATATCTGGAGAAACCAATGGGTTTTTAAACATACCTTGATATACAGCCCCAGATACAGATAATGATCCACCTACAAGTATTGCTACAATTATACGTGGTAGTCTTATTTTAAAAATTATTGTTTCAATTGTATCAGGCCAAGTTTTCGCTATAGGCAAAATTTTAGAAAAAAGAACCTTTACCACCAATCCTATGGAAACAGGATACCTTCCAATAACAAAGGAAGTCATAAATATTAAAATCAATATTATCAAAAATAAATATATATAATTATGTTTTACCTTGACTTTCAGATATTGTCCCTCCCTCGCCGTTATCTTTATAATAATATAACGATACTAAAAAAAATATTATATAGCTCCAAAGTGTTTTTTATATATCACATCCAAACTCTTTTCTGCTTCTTCATAGAAATCTTTATAAGCTTTTATCAAGGTCTTTGCTCTTGGTGTAAGTGCAGACCCACCTCCATCTACACCCCCTGTATGAGTCATTAGCAGTGAGTATCCAAGTAGGTTTTCGGCTCTATTAATAATAGACCAAGCTTTGCTATAAGACATATTTAGTTCACTTGATGCCTTATTTAAGCTTCCCAATTTATCTACTTTTTCTAATAAAACTAGAGGTCCCTTGCCAAATACCTTTTCTCCATCTTGTATTATACGAAATTCGACTTCAAGTTTCAAATCTTTTCACCTCAATTTACTTAAACCGTTTTGTTTTCTCAGATAAGTGTGGGATATCTTTATTATATTTTACTGCCTGAATTTCTGCAATAGTTCCTAGAGCTATTTCTTCTGGTGTTTCCCCACCTATATCTATTCCTAATGGTGCATATACTTTTGATAGTTCTTCTTTTGTAAATCCTTTTTCCATAAGATTTTTAAAGTTCCTTGTTATCTTGTTGGAACTTCCTATCATTCCAATATATTTAGCACTTGATCTTAATACCACTTCTAAAGCATCTTGATCATGTCCATGTCCATGAGTAGCTATTATTATCACAGTACCACTATCTATATCGACTTTTCCTAGGTTTTCTGCAATATTACCAAAAATCAAATTATCTGCATCTGGGAATATAGTAGAAGTTAATCTTTCTTTTCTATCGTCTAATACCGTAATGGAATATCCCAATATACTAGCCATTTTAGCTGTTTTTTCGGCTACATGTCCCCCTCCTACAAGAATTAGTTTCTCTTGAGAAGAAAAAACTTTTATAAATATACTTACATCACCGCCACATATCATTGCTAATTCATTCTTTTCTTTTGTCCCACTACCAAGAGTGTATTCAACAAGTCCAGATATGTTTTTCTTTATATGTTTTGCACCGTCTTTTTTTGCCCTTTCTTCTAAGATGCCTCCACCAATTGTACCTTCTAATAAATTGCCATTTTGATCTACTAACATAGTACTCCCAATACCCCTTGGAGTAGAACCATCTATACTTATAATGCTTATCATAGCTACTGGCATGTTTTTTTCAACATACTCGTTGAGTTTAGCTAGTACCTTTCTATCTTCAATCATTTTTTCACTCTCCTTATTGCTATTAACTCTATTATATGATTGTAACTAGCTTTTAGCAAGTAGTTTTAATAAAAACTAAAACATCGGAACATTCTCATAAAAATGGCTATTAAAAGTATTAGTACAGAAGAAAAGAAGGCGGTACTTATTAACAAAGTTAGTAATGATAGATAATCAGTTCTAAGTTTTATATAGTCTTTTTCATCAAAGCATCATTTTGATTTCACTTAATAATGTGAAATGCAATTCTTGCCTCTTCCTTTTGATTCGTATAGTTTTTTATCAGCCTTACTTAAAGCTGTTTTAACCGTATCATCTTTATTTATTTTATATAAGCCTATTGATATAGTAATATTTAAAACTTCATCTTCATAAATAAATTTATGATTTTTAATTCTTTTACGTAATGTTTCCATTGTCGAAGCTGCTTCTTTTATGGAGCAATCATAAAGAATTATTATAAATTCATCTCCACCATATCTACAAATATCATCACTTTTTCTAATACTAGCCATAGCTAGTTGAGCAAATTCTTTGAGTACCAAATCTCCTGCTAAATGACTATAAGTATCATTCATTAACTTGAAGTCATCTATATCAATCATTGCAATTGTGCTTTCTATCATTTTTTCTTCTAATTTATTATATAAAAATCTTTGATTCCATACTCCAGTTAAATCATCAGTTAATGACTTAATATGTTCCTTTTCTTTTTGTTTTTTTTCATAGGATATCTGCTTCTCTTTGTTAGTTAATTCTTCAAATGTAAATAAGACTGGTATTGCAGCAAATATAACAATATATACTAATGGTGAATTTAATCTTAAAGATGACGTAAAATGTTCAATTGCTAATATTAAGCTTGCATATGTAGCTAGATAAAAAAATGCAATTACAAAAATAAATGCATGTCTTGATTTTTTTAAATTACGAATACTATATATAACTGCTATTACAAAATTAATAACTAATACAATATACCAGCTAGAATATATTTTTTTATATACTACAAAATTATCTATCATTAAAGACATTATAAGGAAAGCAACTGCACTTAAAGCAGGTAAGTATTTAATTTGTTTGATTTTTAGAAACTTACTTATAGCAACTAAAGTAAACCAAACACCTATATGCAGTGAAGTTAAGAAAAACTTTTTATAAATAAGATAGTTGTTCTTTAAATAAACGAACTTTAAATAATCAATAAAATATATTGAAATAAACACTAAAGCTAAGGCACAATATAAAAAACCAGATTCTTGATTTTTATTGAAAAAATAAATAATGACCATCAAAAATGCTGTAAATATCAAAAATACTATGCCTGAAACAAGAAGGTTATTGCTTAGATAATCTGTGTTTTGAGATAATTTCATACCTACATCACTCTCAACAATATATATGCCATCAGATTCTGATCCTGATTTATATGTAGCATATGTGTTTATAACTAGCAAATTATCTTCCTCAATAAGTTTTCTATCAAAGGAAAAATGATGAGCACTGTTTTTCATCATACTATTTCCTTTTTCCATATCTCCTTCTTCACCAATAATTACATCATTAAATTTAATCGAATATGCACTATCTGTAATCTTATTCATGAAGAATATAAGTGTATCACTATTTAAATGGCTCAAACCTTCGCCACTTAAATATATACTATATTCTTGTAAGCCTTGTTCAGATTTAGTTATTTTTCGTACATTAAAGCTAGGCTCAAAAGATTCCTTGTCAATGAAAAATGAATTTTCACTATTTAATACAGAAACATCACTTGATTTTAACCCCGCAAAAGTAGCTAAAGCCACAATTACAGTATATATAATTAACATAATTATTTTAGGCTTAGTATTTTTCACTATTACTTCCTCCTATGGTTCGTCAGTATGTTTGTTAAATTCAATACTCAATACACATACTATCAAATTGTGTATAATTTTACCACTATATTTTATTATATTATTCTAGGCAAAATTCATTCCAAAGGTCAATTCCACCTAGCAATCCACATCATTTTATAAATTATAGATATAATTTTAGACAACAAAAAAAGCAACCCTCAGGTCGCTATTTTACTATGGCGGGAGTATGTGGGAATCGAACCCACCCAAGAGACCACAAGCCCCTCGCGCTGGTTTTGAAGACCAGAGAGCCCACCAGAACTCATCTACCCCCATATTTCAACTTATACAACAGTTTTAATTATACATCATAATTGAAGGTTTTACAAGTATATTTTTATTTTTAATTGCAAGTCCATCTAGAGATTGTAATGTTTCAAGTTGTCTTAATGTCTTGCAGTATAAAAAGAATAACATTTAAAATTTATTCCTTTTATACTGTTTTATAAGTTTATGGTTGGAGAAGAATATTTTATTAACGTGAAGATATATTTGTTATTGCTTGCCCTTCTTCCCACTGAGTTATTATTTTATTATCTGAATATTGATAGAGGTTGACTGTCTGAACTGCTGAGTTGCTCTTTGGATTTGTTATTACAACAAATGTCCTAGTTGGATAAGACGTAGATGGCGTTACATCTATCCAAGTTCCACTGTTGGCATAAATTGTTTTTTGTTTATCTAAATTTTTAAATGGTATTATCTTTGCCTCATGTGTATGTCCAAAGACAACAATTCTCTTTGAAGAGTCTATGTCGAAATATTGTGTTTTTGCTTGTAAATCAGTAAAAGCACCCGATGCAGCACCAATGAGCGCATCTGCAACATTTATTTTGGAATTAACTTTATTCAAGGTTTGTCTTTGATCCCACGTTTTAACATTGTCTTTATATAAATTTACATCAA
Source organism: uncultured Tissierellaceae bacterium (assembly GCA_964428475.1). Classification (GTDB taxonomy): domain Bacteria; phylum Bacillota; class Clostridia; order Tissierellales; family Tissierellaceae; genus JARICQ01. The sequence continues at coordinate 6,191 of CAYRYO010000042.1, read as the reverse complement.
TTATTCCATCAGAGTTTTGTGCTGGAAGCAAATCATTAATGGAGTAAGTTTCTGTAAAACCATCGATATTTGTTTTTATAGTGTTGCCAGAAAAATTTTCATTTACTGGTAAAACAGTTAATATTGACTTCCATGTTTGATAATAATAAAAATAATTTAATTGAGTCTCGTCTTCCTTATTTGGTGTAATTACAGAAAACGTATTATTAGACTCTGGGTGCCCTTGAATGACTGATGAAGTAGCTATTCTTGTAAAGAAATAACCAGGTGGTAAAATTGATGTATCATTTTTTGTTATATTCCGATTTGAAATCATATCAGGTGCACAGAAAAAGTTGTACCTGTGACTATGTTCAATAGCAATTTCTGATTTTTCTCCTGTAATATAAGTGCCAAGTCCTCTTATATCTTCACGCACTTGATTAATTCCTGGAAATATTCTTTCTACTTCTTCTTCACTAAATAGTAAATCATGATTTCCAGATACATAAGTTACCTTTATATCTCCTTTTTTTATTATTTTATTTAGAGCGTCTATTATATCTTTGTTGTTTTTTACTATTTTATTATGGAATATAGATAGTGAGTCGGGCATTTCATAGTCCATTGGCAAGAACCATTCATCGAACATATCTCCTGCAATAACAATCTCTGAAACATTAGGAGCAGTCCCTGTAAAATTTAAAAAATCAGCAAATGCTTGCTTGTTTTTCTTTATTTCTGCAAAGCCATCATCTATGCCTAAATGCATATCGCTAATAACGATAATCTGTGATCTTTCATCCTTTAAATCTGGACTTCCTTGAAAACTAAAATTATTATTTGTTGCAAAATATCCGATATACTTTTCATTGAGTGTAAGTCCTGTTTTAGATTTCAATGATTTATCAATTACAAGCTTATACTCCTCCCCTTGCGTAAAGCTTGTTATATTGATATTATTAATTCTTATACTCTTATTATCATTTACATCTAAATTAATTCTACAGTTTTCTTTTAACTGATTTCCTAATGCATCAATTTTATATAGCTCTACGAAATCAGTAATGTTTGTAGGGTCAATCTCTTCACTAAAACTTAAAACAATTGTCTGAACAGAATCATTAAGACTAGGCTCTGATATATCATTTGACATTTCAACATTTGATTTAAAAGTCATCACTTTGTCAATAGCCTGTGGTTTTTCTAGTGTAAATCCAGCAAGTAAAAAACTTACCATTAACATAAGTATTACCATTACATTTGTTGTTTCCATTTTTCATCAAACCTCCTCATATTTTCCATATTAACTATCTAAATCGGATAGGAGGTAAATAATTAATTTATTTACCGACCTCCCACACCACCGTACAAACGGATCTCGTATACGCCGGTTTCATAGTTTACACTCTAACTTCAAGGTAATATTTAAGAAAACTTAAATATCCTTGTTTTTCAAACCTAGCATTGGTTAGGAAGGAAATATCATATCTCTAAATGTTAATCAAAAGATCCTTTATGTAAAACAAACTAATAATATATTATTAGTTTGTTTTGTTTTATCGGACAATTTTTGTTTTTTTATTATAGTAATAGCCAACGCCCCATTTAGTCATTATATACTTAGCATTTGATGAGTCATGCTCTATTTTCTCTCTTATTCTTCTTATATGAACATCTACTGTTCTTAAGTCGCCAAAGTATGAGTATCCCCAGACCAATTCAAGAAGTTTTTCCCTTTTAAATATTTTCCCAGGATTTGATATAAGTACAAAAAAAAGATCAAACTCTTTTCCTGTAAGATTTATGTCCTTATCTCCTATACTCACTTTTCTTCCCAATGTATTTATAGTGAAATCATCAATTTCTATCACTTGGTGATTGATACCATTGTTTTTACGATTTGTTCTCCTTATCACTGCCTTTATTCTTGCTTTAAGTTCCAATATATTAAAAGGCTTGACCACATAATCATCTGCACCATATTCAAGTGCTAAAATTTTATTGATATCTTCGTCTTTTTCAGTGATTACTACAATTGGAATTTCGTTTTGTTTTGAAATATCTTTGCAAATATTTAATCCATTTATATCGGGGAGTACAATATCCAATAATATCAATTTATACTTGTTTTTATTTATCTTATCTATTGCATCTTTTCCCGTATAAACCTCGTCTATTCTGTATCTATCTTGTTCTAAACTATATCTCAAACCTTTTACAAATGACTTATCACTATCTATTATTAATATGGTTTCTTCCATGTATTCACCTATTATCGACTTTTTTTTCATTTATTAAGAACTCTCTTATCATCTTGCCTTTTTGTAATTTTTTCCATATCAAAATGTTCCAGTAGTCCCAGTGCTACTTTTCTATTTGTATCTAATAAATCTCTAAATTCAGCAATTGATATCGAACCTTTTTCTACTATATACTCTTTTAGTTTTTCAATTGAATTTTTATATAAATTTGTATCTAGATATATTTCTTCGTTTAATTTAAACAATTCTCCTCTATTTAAAATTACATTAAATAATTCTTGAATTTCATCTTTATCATATTTTATGATATCTGAGAGTTCCTCTCTCTTTGGAGGTTGATATGCGCTTTCTTTAAATACCTTCAAAATATCCTTATACGTTTTTTCTTGAGACTCATTTAAATCCACTTTAAATCCCTTAGTCATTATATTTTGTGAAGATTGTTCTATATAGTTTTCTTTGATTAAAAAATCTATAAATAACTCTGATACCTTTGATTTTGCTTTGGGTAAAAACCTACTTCTAATTTCTTCTTTTGAAATTCCAAGTCTAAGAGGATATTTTTCATGAAATTCATTTAATATCTTTAAAATACTCCCTTTTACTTTATTGTAGTAATTTACATGAATAATATAGATGTCTTTTGTAAGTGTAAATATAATTACCTTTCCTTCTTCTTCTAGTAAATCTATTTCTTCTTTTATTTTTTCTTCTAGCATGGCACTTTGAGTTGCTATATCTTTTACTGTAGGAAAATCCTTTGATTTTTCCTCTATTATATTTTCTATTATATCTTTTGATGATCCCATTTCTTTTATCTCAAGTTTTTTTATTCCCGCTTCATCAAATCTCTTTTTCTTTAATGGGTTTGGCTCAAGTATCTCCCCCCCGCCTATAGTAAACATAGGAGAGTAAAATCTTATAATAAAACGATCTCCTCTTTTAGCTACCACTTCTTCTTCAAGTCTTAACTGTGCATAGGCTTCTTCTCCAGGTCCAAGTGTTTCTCTATCTAGAAGTATAATTCTACACAAAACTTCTTTTGTTCCTATATATAATCTGAGTCTTGTTCTATTGTCTATTATTTTATCTATATTTTTTAGTAACTTTATCTTTATATCCAGCAGTTTTGTATCCTTCATCGATCCAATAGGAGCTATTGTACTGCCTCTATCTAATTCATTCTTTTTTATACCTGCAAGATTCATTGCAACTCTTTGCCCACCATAAGCTATATCTGAATCATCATCATGTACTTGAAGAGTTCTTATTCTGGCTGTCTTTTCACCAGGAAATATCTGAACTTCATCGCCTACATTTATCTTTCCTGAAAGAAGCGTTCCAGTGACTATAGTTCCAAATCCAGATATAGAAAAGACACGATCAACTGGAAGCCTTGGCATATCGTCTGCATTTTTATCTTCTAATTCTTCTGAGTATTCATCAATAAGTTGTATTACTTCCTCGATACCTTTATTTGTAACTGATGATGCTCTAAGTATTTTGGAGTTTTCTAGAAAAGTTCCTTTGATTTCTTCTCTTACTTCTTCCTCGACCATTTCTATCCAGTCCTCTTCTACCAAGTCTGATTTAGTAAGCACAATAAATCCTTTTTCAATTCCGAGCATATTTAAAATTGATAAATGTTCTCTTGTCTGGGGCATTATAGATTCATCAGCTGCTACCACGAGAATAACTATATCTATGCCCATTACTCCAGCCAACATGTTTTTTATGAATTTTTCATGACCTGGCACATCTATTATTCCTGCCCTTTGCCCTGAAGGAAGGTCAAAATAAGTAAATCCAAGTTCAATGGAAATGCCTCTTTTTTGTTCTTCTTTTAGTCTATCTGTATTTCTACCTGTAATAGCTCTTATTAGAGTTGTCTTCCCATGATCTATATGTCCTGCTGTTCCAATAATTACATGCTTCATTTAATTTGCTCCTTTAAGATTATTTAATGCATATGTTACACCATCTACTACTATAGAAAACTCATCTTTGCTGATTGTTCTTAAATCTAAATGTATTTTCTCTTTGTAAAGCCTAGTAATAATTGGAGTTTCAAATTTCCTTAGATAAGATTCAAACTTCTGAGTACTACCATTTTCTAAAGTCAATACAATGCATTTCGTAGGTAATTTTTCCATAGGAAGTGAACCGCCACCTACTTCAGAATAATCATCTTTTACTTCTATTTTTATATCTGCCCTATTTATCTTATCACATAATAAACCTTTTAATGCTCTTGATTTTTCTTCTAATACTTCTATTGAAGTTGACAACATATTCAAAGTAGGTATTTCCTTTTCGGCAATTCCATCATCTAGATAATATCTAAGAGTTGCTTCTAATGCAGAAATAGTAAATTTATCTACTCTAAACGCTCTAGTAAATGGATTTTTTTTCATCCTTTCTATATATGCAGACTTTCCAACGATGATCCCCACTTGAGGCCCTCCAAGAAGTTTGTCTCCACTAAATGTAACTATATCTACGCCACTTTCTAGGGAATCTTGAACTGTTGGTTCATATTCTATTCCATATTTAGAAAGATCAATCAATACACCGCTTCCTAGATCTTCTATTATAGGAATATTATATTTTTCTTTTAGTGAATAAAGTTCTGATGAATCTACATTTGATGTAAATCCCATTATTCTATAATTGCTTGTGTGTACTTTTAATAATGCCCCTGTCTCCTCGCTTATTGCATTTTCAAAATCCCATAAATGTGTCTTGTTTGTAGTTCCTACTTCTACAAGTTTTGCACCACTCTGTTCCATCACATCGGGTATTCTAAATGCTCCACCAATTTCAATCAACTCACCACGAGATACTATTACTTCTTTTCCTTTAGCCATACTGCTTAAGGCTAAAATAACTGCAGCAGCATTATTATTTACTACCATTGCGGATTCTGCTCCTGTTATTTCAGATATTATGTCTTCTAGATGGCTATATCTACTGCCCCTTTTCCCAGTTTCTAGATTATACTCTAGATTAGAATAATTTGTAGCTATTTCTGCCACATTTTCCATTATCTCCTTATTTATAAGAGACCTTCCTAGATTTGTGTGTATAACTATTCCGGTTCCATTTACAACTCTTTTTAAATTAAATTTATCCTTTTCTTTAGCTCTTTTAATTATTTTTAAATGTATTACCTTGTTTTCCTTATATATATCTTCTTGATCTAATTTACCTGTTTTTATCTGCTTTCGAAGATTTTCAATTTCTATTCTAATACTCTCTAAAATTATTTTTCTAGGAATATTATTTAGCAATTCCAATATTTTATCATTTTCAAGTATTTCATCTACTTTGGGGATCAAAGAAAATAGGTTTTTCTTTTGCATCGGATCACTCCTTTAATTTATTCTACTATTACAGATTTGCCTTCTTCTTCTAATACATACCCAACTATTGCAGCTTGTGTTGGTGTATCTTTTAATGCTTGTAAAAGTTCCTTTGCTTTAGACTCTTTAACTGATATCAAAAATCCACCTGAAGTCTGTGGATCAAATAGCACATCTGCTACATCTTTTGGAACTGTTTTATCTATATATATCTTATCTTCAGTATGCTTTCTATTGGCATAAGCTCCTGCTGGTATTAATCCCATATTTGCATATTCTAATGCTCGCGGTATTATAGGGATTTTTTTGTAATCTATCTTTATTGTAACTCCACTTCCCTCAGCCATTTCAACTCCATGACCAATAAGTCCAAATCCAGTTACATCAGTTAAACTATTGACTCCTCCCACTCGATCTATTGCCTCTTTTGCATATTTATTTAAAGTAGTCATGAGTTTTACAGCTATATCGTATGCTTCTTTATCTGCTAATTCACCTTTTATAGCAGTGTTTATTATACCCAGACCTAGTGGTTTTGTAATTATTAAAACATCTCCTACTTTAGCATTGCTATTTGTGAGTATTT
>CAYRYO010000041.1:0-14610 GCA_964428475.1 uncultured Tissierellaceae bacterium | reverse complement strand
AGATGTCATCCATAGATAGCGTTGCAAAGAGCATATTGCTTCTTTCAAAGACACCTAAGGAATGTTCTGTATTCCATGCCTACAATAATCATACAGTAGAGATGGGAGATATAATTTATCAGATGAAAGATTTAGATATGGATATAGAATTAAGCGAATTAGAAGCATATGAAATGGCATTGTCGCTTGCAAAAGAGGATCCTGAAAAGGCAAAAATCTTATCTAGTATAATTGCCTATGAAGGTTCATCAAATGGAAAAAACTTGATTTCAATTGATAGCAAAAATATATATACACTTCAAGTGCTATATAGAATGGGCTATAGGTGGCCAAATCTATCCAATGAATATATAGAAAGATTCCTTTTATCATTATCTGGACTAGGATTCTTTGACTAAGATAAGATATGTAACACAAGGGTCTCCCCCAGAGAAAGGGCAGACCCTTGTGTGTTTTAGAAGAAATACTCTATTTTAAAAATACATCTAACTATTATTGGCTTTTAGTGTATAAATAGATGAAGTCACAAAAAAGGAGGAAATATTATGAAGAGAATAACCGTATTTTTATTAACTATCACCTTGCTCATTTCATTTTCTATGGGGGCCCTAGCAAAAGGCGATGTGGATTTAAGTCATCCGCTTAGCCATGAAGAGGCCCTAGATATCATTTACAAGGCAGCAATCAAGTACAATGATAAGATCGCCGTTCAAGATATAAGCATTGATGGTAAAAGAGAAGGGGAGGACGACTTGGTCACTAAATCCCAGTCCTATGCCATGGTCTTATCAGCCTTTGACCTATCAAAACCACCTACAGGCAACAACAAGAGAATGGGGATATTTGATAAAATCCCAGAAGGCATTGAAGATGAAAATGTAAAAGAGATGGCTGCCTTAGGCATACTCACACCAGATGAAATCTCTGATATGACTACAATTACAGCGGGGGAATTAAACCGAATATTAAGCAAGATATACACTTATTTGGCAAGCAATAAAAATGACGATTTCTACACTGCTACAAGCAAGGAATGGTTTAAAACCGTAGAAATTCCAGCGGGATATTCCATGGCAAACCCAGATATAGAGATCATGCAGGAAAATGACAAGCGAATTGAAAAGATCATCCTAGATGCTGTAAAATCAGATGCAGAAATAGGATCAGTATCTCAAAAGCTAGGAGACTTTTACAAGTCATTTATTGATCTAGAAAAGCGAAACAGACAAGGGACCAAGCCACTTAGGGAGTATTTAGATATGATAGACGGAGTCAAGACAGTTGAGGAATTAGTGGAACTAGATGTTTATTTTAACGATACTCTGGGGACAGACACCTTGTTTAATTTTGCTATAATAAGTGATAGCAAGGATAATAAGAAAAATTCACTTTATTACTTTGGTCTTCCAATCGGAAATTCAAAACCTGATTATTTAGAGGCAAAACAAGAATTTACAGAGGCCTATCTAGAATATTTAACTGGTATATTGGAATTTGTAGGGGGAAATGAGGGCCATGCACAGGCTATATATGACCTAGAAAAATCAGTAGCCATGGATTCACTGGATCCACAGGACTATCATGATGTGGACAAATATTACAAGCCCTACAGTGTCTCAGATCTTTCAAAGATTTTTACAGGATTTGACTTTGAAAAATTTATGGAGTCCTATGGATTTGGAGAAACTCACACAATAGTTTTGTACGATGAAGGTGCAGTGAAAAAATCTGCAGACCTTATGGTAGACGATAATTTAGATGTCTTAAAAAATATTTCAAAGGTAAATTTATTTAAAGGCTTTAGCAGTATTCTGGGAGAAGAACAGGCAAAACTTGCAGAAGATTTGTCGAAAAAAATATATGGCATTGAAGGAGAAAAGACCCTCCAGCAAAAAGGTGTTGAAATGGAAAAGCGTGTTTTCTCTGATTACATTGGTAAATTATATGCAGATGAATACTTTTCCAAAGAAGCAAAGGCAGATGTAGAGGCAATGGTAGGGGAGTTTATAGGTGAATATAAATCCATGCTAAGAGACAACACATGGCTATCACCGCAAACAAGGAACAAGGCCATACAAAAGCTTTCAGCAATCAATGTAAAAATTGGATATCCAGATACTTTGGATGATACTTTAGACGACACCGTGATATCTTCTGATAATATATTTGAAAATATCATAGAGATAAATAAGGCTAAAAACAAAAGATCCAAGGAAGAACTCTACCAGCCTGTAGACAAGGACAAGTGGCTAATGTCAGTCTATGAAGTAAATGCATACTACAATCCTATGGCCAATGAAATAGTATTTCCAGCAGGGATATTGCAGGGGATATTCTATGATATAGACCACTCTAGGGAGGAAAACTTGGGAGCAATTGGAATGATAATAGCCCATGAGATAACCCATTCCTTTGACAACAATGGTTCTAAATACGATAAGTTTGGAAACGCCAATGAATGGTGGACTGAAAAAGACAAGGCTAAATTCCATGACAGATGCAGTAAATTGATAGGGATTTTTGACGAGATCGAGATTATACCAGGGGTTTTCAGTGATGGCACCCTTACACTAAGCGAAAACATAGCAGACCTAGGTGGCTTGAAATGTGCACTTGCAGTATGTAAAAAAGATAAGGATGCTGATTTGGAGAAATTCTTTGAAAGCTATGCCAAGAGCTGGAGAACCGTATTGTCCCGTGAAATGGCTGAACTTTACAGCAAGGCAGATGTTCATTCGCCTGCAAAACTAAGGGTCAATAGAATACTCAGCAATATAGATGAATTTTATACAACTTATGGAATAAAAGAAGGCGATGATATGTATATTCCAAAAGAACTTCGAGTAAATATATGGTAAACATACATGAAAGTATCAAGTGTCCCAGGAGTATTTTAACACCTTATGTGGAATTCTCCCATCCTCTTTAGGTGGGAGATGGATAACATCTTTTTTATTTAGGCTCAATGTCTAAATAAAAAAGGTTGAAACATTTGCATAGACAATATATAATATATTCAGTAGTAATGATAAAGGAGTGTTGTAATACAATGCAGTTAGAGTCAAATAACCACTCAGTCTTTTTACTAAATTATCATTTTACAAGAGGAGTAGCAACAATAGATGTAGTTAAAAAATACATTGAAAATCAACAGATGAAATGAGGTGTAAATCTTGCTAAGAGGATATAAATATAGAATATACCCAAATAAAGAGCAACAAATATATTTAGCTAAAACTTTTGGATGTTCAAGACTTGTATATAATCTTATGCTAGCTGATAGAATAGATGTATATAATAAATATAAGGACAATAAGGAAGAATTGAAAAAACAAAAGAAACCAACACCAGCACAATATAAAAAAGAATATGAATTTCTAAAAGAAGTTGATAGCCTAGCATTAGCAAATGAACAAATGAATTTAGATAAAGCATATAAAAACTTTTTTAGAGATAAATCAGTAGGTTTTCCAAAATTCAAAAGCAAAAGAACTAACAGACATAGCTTTACTACAAACAATCAAAAAGGAACAATATATATTGAAGATGGATATATAAAAATACCTAAATTGAAATCTCTAATAAAAATAAAACAACATAGAGAATTCAAAGGACTAATAAAGTCTGCAACTGTTTCACAAACACCAAGTGGTAAATATTTCATATCGATATTAGTAGAAACAGAAATACAAGAACTAGAAAAAGCAGATAAAAAAGTAGGGGTAGATTTAGGCATTAAAGATTTTGCGATTACATCTAATGGGGAAATATACAGTAATCCAAAGTGGTTAACAAAATCAGAAAAAAGACTTGCAAAACTACAAAAAGATTTATCACGAAAGCAAAAATCTAGTAATAACAAAAATAAGGCTAGAAAAAAAGTAGCAGTATTACATGAAAAAATAACTAATCAAAGAAAAGACTTTCTTCACAAGCTTTCTACAAAACTAATAAGAGAAAACCAATCTATAGTTATAGAAGACTTGAAGGTAAGTAATATGATTAAAAATCATAAATTAGCAAAATCAATAAGTGATGTATCGTGGAGGGAATTTAGAACACTACTAGAATATAAAGCTAAATGGTACGGACGAGAACTTATAATAGCACCATCTAATTATGCCAGCAGCCAATTATGTAGTGAGTGTGGAAATAAATCTCCTCAAACAAAAGACTTATCTTGTAGAATCTATAACTGTCCAGTGTGTGGAATGGTATTAGATAGGGATATAAACGCCAGTAAAAATCTACTAAAACTAGCAGTATAATAAAAGATATATTGACTAGAGAGGTCGGTGCGACCTTGATAGCTTGGGTAAACTTGTTACAGTAGTAATATTGACCAAGAAGCCATCCACTTCTATAAGTGGTGGTAGTTCACGGAAGGTATGTGATGAGATATTTGGGGAAAGGAATTTTGTGGCGAATATTATATGGCGTAAAAAGACAGGAGCCTCAGACAGTAACAATATTGCAACAATAACAGAATCAATATTAATTTATTCTAAAAACATATTGGATACAATATTTAATATCGATGAAAAAGGATTTAACAAAGATAGATATAACCTTGAGGATGAATACATAAAAGAAAGGGGTAAGCATTATATCGATAATTTAGATAGAGGTGGAATTAGATATAGTGACAGTTTAAATTATGGCATAACATGTCCAGACGGAACAATAACATATCCAAATGGAAGAACAAAATTTGAAAATGATGGATGGACTTGGACTTGGGGGAAAGATAAGCTAAAATGGGGGATAAAAAATGGATTTATAACATTTAAAAAATCAATTAATAAGGAAAGTGGATGGGGAGTGTATTATAAAAATTATTTAAAGGTGAACAATAAAAATGAAACTATTATAAAAGGAATTCCATATAAAAACATTATTTCAGATATTATAAACACTGAAGGAACTAAAGAAATGTCCTTATTATTTAAAACAAAGGTTTTTCAATATACTAAACCTGTAAGACTCATAGAAAAGTTAGTGAAATTTATAAATTGCAATACTAACGACATCATCCTCGACTTCTTTTCAGGATCAGCTACCACAGCCCACGCCGTCATGCAACTTAATGCTGAAGACGGAGGAAATAGAAAATATATCATGGTTCAAATTCCAGAAGAAACTGACGAAAAATCAGAAGCATATAAGGTGGGATATAAGACTATAGCCGAGATAGGTAAGGAAAGAATCCGCAGGGCAGGCCAAAAAATCCAGGAAGAAACAGGTGCAGATATAGACTATGGCTTTAGGGTCTATAAGGTGGATTCTACCAATATGAAAGATGTATACTATCTTCCTGAAGAATTGGAACAAAGATTTTTAGATAAATTAGAATCTAATATAAAAGAAGATAGGACAGGGTTAGATCTATTAACCCAGGTAATATTAGAGTCTGGGCTAGAACTTTCACTTCCAATAGAAACTAGAGTTATAAGGGATAAGGAAGTTCATTTTGTAGCAGGTAATTCTCTTATAGCCTGCTTTGAAGAAAAGCTAGATGAGGGATTAATCAAGGAAATAGCCAAGCATCAGCCATTAAGGGTTATATTTAGAGATAATAGTTTTAAAACCAGCGCAGATAGGATAAATTTAGAAGAAATATTTAAGAGTTTGTCGCCTAATACAAGGATCAAGGTATTATAGGAGATGAAAAAGATGAAGATAAAATTCAAAGAACAGCAATTTCAAATAGATGCAGTAAATTCTGTAGTAGGATGCTTTAAGGGGCAAGTCAATAAGAGCTCTAAATTTACCCTGGATAGGGGCAGGACCAAGGGCAATCTTGAAGGACAAGAATCACTTATAGAAGAAGTAGGATTTAAAAACAATCACATAAGCCTAACAGAAGATGAAGTACTGGATAATATCAATAAGGTTCAATCAGAAAACATGATAAACCAATCAGATAAATTGGAAGGACACTACAATCTAACCATAGAAATGGAAACTGGGGAACGTGTCATAATAGTGACAGGGTGCATAAATGCTTTAGCAATAAGGGTTTCAGAAACTTTTATCAAAAATAATTCATGCATTGCTTAGAGTAATTAGGTATAATTGTTGTAAGCAGTGCATGAGAGGGAAGAATTTATCATTTAGAATTATTTGATATATTTATAATTAGAAATATATAAGTTTCATATAAGTAGATTGATGCGGCGCAAGCGGGCGACCAAAGGTACGCCCCTACCAATTGTAATAATATTTGTAGGGGAGACCTGTGGTCTCCCGGACTGCTGAACAATATTTATATTATATTAAGCTGAAATAGTTTATATATTGGAACAAGGATGAAAATTTTTTTATTTCTCTTAGAAATTTATAATGATATTTCAATAATTAGGCTTGGAGAAAATTACCGTATTAAAATTATGTTTCCATTGTGCCCTGCAATACAATGTGGTACAATATATTTAGAGAAAGGAGAGGTTTTCATGAGTACAATAACTGTAAGATTAAATAGTGAAGAAGAAAGAATTCATAAAGAGTATGCTGAATTTAAAAATATTCCTCTATCAACCTTAATGAAGGAAGCCTTGGAAAAAAAATTGAGGATGAAACTGATTTAAGGGTGATTTTAGCTTATGAAGAAAAACTTAAAAACAATGAAACAGAATATATTTCTTTTGATGAAGTAAAGAAAAAGCTAGAAATTTAGTATGAAATATAAGATTTTATTTGAGAAAAATGCGGATAAACAGTTAAAAAAAAATAGATATTACCCACCAAAGAATTATAGTGAATTGGATAGCTAAAAATCTAGAAAATACGACTGATCCAAGAGTATTAGGTAGATCATTAAAAGGTAAATTTAAGGAGTATTGGAGATATAGGGTTGGAGATTATAGGATAATTGCTGAAATAAATGATGAAGTTAGGATATTAATAATTGGGATAGGACATAGAGGAGAAATCTATAAAAAGATATAGTATAATTATTAATTCAGATATTTTTTGGCTAGATTGTTTGATTTAGCCTTTTTATCTACAGGGAGCGGTAAAACAAATATATCTATAAATCTTGCACCCAGGTTGACAGAAAAAATAAAGAAGTTAAATAAAATATTTTATATTTTTTCTTTTAATAATTTTGCGGATAAAATAAAGAAAAGTATAGATAGTATATTTCCTTATATTCCAAAAACTAAAGTGTTAATAATAAGCGACATACAAGCACAGTTTAACGAACTTAAAAGGGCATTGGGGAAAATGGATATGATTATCAAATCTTTATACACCACATCATTTTTAAAATTTTGCAAAATATCTCTTTGGAGAAAGCAGTGATTAGCCATATAATATATATATAACTATACTTTTTAGAGGTGAAAGAAATGACAAAAGAGCGAAAGCATTCAATTATTGCAATTTCTTTATTTTCATCTTATCTTTTGTCCTTTTTATTTGAAGGACAAGTTTTACATGCAATAACAAATAAATTTCAGATAAATAATTTAAACATCTTTTTTAGCGCAATGGTGGCCAATTTTTTAGGCTTATTCCTTTGCGGTTTTTTTATTCATAACCAAAAAGGTGCAAAGCAGATAATGGTATATGCAATAGTTATATGCATAGTATTTATGGTGCCTTTCTTTTTTTCACCTACCATACTATGGCCAATATCTTTGATAGTTAGCTCATTTGCGGCAGGCTTATATGTAGCTGCATGGGGATTTTTCTTTAAAAATTATACAATATCCAGTGAAAGAATCAAAACTGCAGCAGATGTTTTAATCCTTTCCAATACGATAATGATAGCAGTAAATATGACAGCTATTCACATATCACCATATATTGCATTGATACTGTCTGCTTTTATTTTATTTCTTGCATTGTACTTTCAAATGCAGCTGCCTAGGATCTTTTCATCTAAGGCACAAAAAGATAATAAGGTTATAGGCAGTAAATATTTTAATAATACTCTTATATTATTGTGTATTTTTATTGCAATAATAACTGTCAATTCAGGTCTGATGTATCAAGTAATAAATCCGGCTTTTGACCATTTAAAATGGCTTGTAAGCTGGTATTGGGCTTTACCTTATATTGTTGCCATATATATAATGAAACATCTGCCACAAAAGATTAGTCGTAATTACATATTATACTTGGCCATTGCAATGATAGGTTTTTCATTTTTGGCTTTTATGGAACTAAATCGTTCAGCATGGAGTTATTTGATAGTCAATACACTTATGCTGGGAGCTTTCGGGGTATATGACTTATTTTGGTGGAGCATATTAGGAGAAATGCTGGACTATCATAAGAATCCGGCAAAAATATTTGGCATTGGACTTTCGACCAATGTTTTAGGTATTTTAATAGGGAGCTTAATTTGCACAAAGGGCTGGACAAATGTGGAAAACAAGACACCTGTCATTGCTTTTTTTATAGTTTTTATAACCCTAATGATATTACCTATCTTACATAAATATTTATTAAAACTTCTAAAAAATCATATTTTTCTTTCTACATTTTATGAGATGGAATCTGTCACACAAAATAAAAATATGAGTTATATTGTAGAGACTGGTAAACTTACACAAAGGGAAAGTGAGATTACGGAATTGCTTTTGAAAGGAAGAACTTATAAAATGATTGCCCAAGAATTATTCCTAAGTGAAAATACTGTAAAAACTCATATAAAAAACATATATTCTAAGTTACAAATCAAAAGTAAAGTAGAACTTATTGGTCTAGCAATCGATAAAAGTTATTTTAAAAATTAATGGTAATTAATCAGTTTTATAGCTTAAGAAAGAGGCCTCACCCAAAAAGGGTGAGGCCTCTTTCTTAAAATCACCCTTTTAGTGTGGTGCAATTTTCCAATAAAAAAGCTATGGTATCTTTAATAGATTTATTAGCATCTAAATAAATTTATTAAAAAATAATAAAAGGGTGATATAAAAAGAGCAAATCAATATCCACTATCCAAAATACTTAGGAAATAAAATCTAAAAGGAGTGAAAAAATGAAAAGAAATTTATCGTTGCTTATAGCATTAACTATCGTTTTTAGTATGGTAAGTGGTCTCGCTTTTGCAGTATCAGCAGATGACAATTTTCAATGGGTCTTGGTTGACACACACTATTTCCCAATACCCCCTGAAAACAACGAAGAAGCTATCATGTGGAGTTGTAAAAGCAGCTTAGGAAATAATACTGCAGAATTAGAATCAATTGTACATGACCCTTATGACAAAAAAAATCATAGTAATCTTCATGCCATATACAGATGGAGTGATTTACCTCAAATTGTTCAGCCAAACGGAAGGTTAGTTGTAAATATAGAACAAGAAGCAATAACTAAAAACTTTGGTGACAGGACTGATTATCTTTTCCCTTATATGAAAGCAGATGCACCTGATCTTGAGATTGGTTATGGGACAGCAAGCAAAGAAGATGCAAAAATTATTCTTCCTAATGGTATGGAGGAAAAGTATGCTAAATTTGGTCGTGGCGGACCTGATCTTCTGCAAGGCAACTGCACATTTGATATGGTGATTGAGGATTTTGGAAAAGGTTATGCGGAGAATCAAAGAAAAGGTGTTTATGTTGGTTTTGACGGTTTGAAAAAACTAATGGGAGTTAGGTATGTATATGAATGGCAAGAAAAAAGAAATGCAGCCAATTCATCTCCAAAAGACACCAGTATAACCATAGTCTCAACACGGCAAACCCCATCGAAAACTGCATCGACAGACAAAGGCGCGGAAACATTTGAATCAGGGGCAAGGATCATGTGGCCATCATCAACTAATGTACTTGGCTATAGACTATATAGATCCAAAAATCAAAGCCAACCTGGTATATCAGTAACAGACTTTTATATAACAAGTACATCCTATGCAGATGTAAATGTGGAGCCAAATACAACATACTACTACACAGTAAAACCAGTACTGGCGGAAGCAAACCCATATCAGGGAATAGAAGAAAAGCTAGGAGATGTAATAGCCACATTTACAATAACTACAGGAAACGAAATATATAAACCAGGACATTTCAAGCATTTTCTAATGCTAAAACTTGACAGTCCATATATGAGCATAGATGGAGTAGAACAAGAAGTAGATCCAGGACGAGGAACGACACCTATAATATTATCAGGAAGAACCATGGTACCCATAAGAGCAGTAGTAGAAGCAATAGGAGGAACTGTAGGCTGGGATGATGCAACTAGCTTAATAACATTAGAAGCAAGAGGCAATAAAGTAAAAATGTGGCTAGGTAAAACAGACATAAAAGTAAATGGAGCAACTAAAGAGATGGATATAGCACCAGTAGCCAAAGATGGAAGAACCTATGTACCCGTTAGATTTGCGGCAGAGAACCTAAACTGCAAAGTAGATTGGATAAACAGCACCCAAGAAGCAATAATCGTTTACGAAGAATGATATACGGGGACAGCCACTCTGTCCCTGTCCCCTTATGTATCACTCACAGGTGGTGAAAATGAAAGTAATAAAAAATAAAATATTGTTTTTAATATGTTTGATTATATTAGTCATAGTGGTTATAGCTGAAGTTTTTATAGAGAAAAGGGATTACATCATTATATCTATAAAATATATTTTTACTTTTTCATTACTAATTTTGATTGCGACTTTAATTTTGCTTATCTTTGAGTACAAAAAGATGATCATTGCAAAGCTTATCACTGAAAATAAGATATTTGATATAGAAGTGGTAAAAATACATAAAGGCACTCCTAAAACAATTGTATATACTGTTTCTTGTTTTGAGATATTGCTGGATTCAAAAATTATAAAATATAATATTGACAGGATTGAGCTATTAAATATTAAGATATCAAGAAATATAATTAGCTTTATTTATGGTAAAGATGCGAAGTTTACAAAATTAAAAATTTTGCACGGAATTAAAGATGAAAAAAGAATAAAAGAAATTGTAAACCGTTTTAAATATGAACTGGGCATTAACCCCATAATCAGGGATTTTTAGGGTATGTGGCATGGGGATGTGTAATTTGCCGCTTTAAAAAAGTGCATAATCTTTTAAAATTTTTTCAATAGATTCCCAAATAGAAAGGAAAGAGTTCTCTTCATAATATTTATACGATTTATATTAAGGATTAGAATTAATAGTGTGTTGAAGCCACTCTAGATACAACTGTTCTGTTTCGCCTTCAACGGAAAAATAGTAGGTCCTATTCTCTTTTTGCATAAAATTACACCTCCTTTTTATGAGACATTAGTTCTTTAAATATTGGAGTGAAATCAATATTTTTTATGGCACCATATCTGTCTACAAAGTAATTTTTAATGTAATCTTCATTCTTTCTTACACCGGATCTTCCCATAGTTCCAAAATCCGAAAAAGAACATATTTTAAAAAACATACAATCTTCGTACTTTAAGATTAATGACTTAAAAAGGATGATGAGTAATAGTATAAACAGGAAAACAGACAAACCATGCCCTATATTTCCCTTGGGAATGCAAAATATTTCAGCCATAGTGGCAATAAACCTATTGAAATTGTCTGGAAAATGGATCACCCAATTCCAGAAAGGATCATTAGAGAGTCAAATTTAAGTGTAGTGAATTAAGGAATTGGAAAAGTAAATAGACCTGTGTGTAGTAGATTTTATGTTTATTTTATATAAAATTAAATAATAAAAAAGAGAAAGCACTTGGGGTTAGATGGATTATTTAATCTAAACTTTAGGTGATTTTTCATTTACTAGAATAAGCATTAGTTGAGTTACTAAAAAGCATTTGTTTCTATCTTATGTCCCATAATATAAAAGATGGGTCCTGTTAGGTCTGCTTTTACATATGAAATTTTCCAAATTAAAATCAATGAGACACATTATAGGAAAATGTGTCCTAGAAACTCCTATATTTGTAATAGATATGAATGAGTTTAGGAAGATGTAGACCCTTCTAGGGAGGAATGCAAATAACCTTAATTAGATAGCTAAAAGAGTAGATATAATAGGAATAATTTACAGGGAAGATATAGAAGAACTTAAAAAAGAAAATGATGAAATATCTAGGGAGATATTAAGGATACAAAATATCTTGGCGAGGAAGTATATAAAATAATCTCTTCCAGGTGTAATAAGGTAGGAATGTTGATATAATTATAGTAATGAGTAAATTTATAGAAGAGGACAGGGATATGTAAAATTTCGTACAGGTAGTTTTCAAAATTGTTCAGGTCGTAGCAGAAAAAAGATTAGGGTAGTGTGAAATAGTTTGTGTTTCATCATTCCAGGCTAAGGAATTTGACAAAAATTAAAACTATTTTAAGCTAAAAGTTAAATTAAATAAGGTTCATAAATTAGTTTTATTAATTTAGTATATTCTTGCATATTAAAATCAAGCTGTCAAGTTTTATAGCTTTTTTTATAAAAATATGCTAAAATAGTAGCAGTAGTAAATGTGGGGCTTGTGGGTTATTGCATAGCAATTATCCACAAATCCACATTTATTTTTTATGCTTTTTTAAGACATCTTCAAAAAATATATTTAATTGAGCTAATATTTGATCCCAGCCTCTCATCCTTGTTGTCCACTTGGCTGTAGCATTTACCATTGCTAAATATAGACTCTTTTCTAAAGAAAAATCAGTAGGAAAGATTGTCTTATTTTTGGTCACTTTTCTTAGTTGCCTATTAAAGTTTTCAATGGTATTCGTCGTGTACATTAGCTTCCTGATTTCTGGTGGATATTTGAAAAATACTGATAATTCAGCCCAATTATTGCGCCAGCTTGATACGCAGCTTGGGTATTTGCTGCCCCATTTGTCTTCAAAGAAATCTAATTGAACCAATGCTGTTTCTTCATTGTTTGCTTTATATACAGTCTTTAAATCTTTCATTAATTCACGTACATCCTTGTAGCTTACATATCTGGTAGAGCTTCTAATTTGATGAATGATGCATTTTTGAATCTCTGCTTTTGGATATACTGCTGTTATTGCCTGACTAAAACCAGGTAAGTTATCCGTTGAAAAGATTAGAACATCTTCTAAGCCTCTGTTTTTAAGATCATTTAATACCATCAACCAATATTTTGAACTTTCATTTTCACCAACATACATACCTAACACTTCTTTTAATCCGTCCATTGTATAGGCTAAAACAATGTATACGGCCTTTTTAACCACAACTCCATTGTCTCTTACGTTATAGTGAATTGCGTCCATAAAAACGAAAGGATAGACGCTCTCCAAGGGTCTTTGCCGCCACTCTTCAATTGTTGGAAGTATTTTATTTGTAATCTTTGTAACTGTTGACTCTGATAGTCCAAATCCATAAATTTCTTGAATGTGAGCAGATATGTCTCTCGTTGTCATACCTCTTCCATACATTGATATTATCTGATTTTCAATGCTTGATATGTCCTTCTCATACTTTTTTATTACCTGTGGTTCAAAGCTTCCGTCCCTATCTCTCGGCACTTGGATCTCAGCTTCACCAGCAGAGCCTTTTATCGTTTTTGTGCTGTAACCATTTCTTGTATTAAGGCTAAGTGGCTTCTCTCCGTATTCATAGTCTAAATGCTCGTCCAATTCAGCCATCAACATCTCTTCTATTAGGTCTGCTGTTAAATCTTTAAGTGCTGCTTGAATGTCTTGTGTTGTTTCTGGTTGATAAGATTCCAATATTCCCTTGATAAGTTTTGCATTTTTCTTTTCTGGTCTTTTTCTTGCCATTACAAAATCCTCCTAAGTTAATTTATATTATACCTTAACCTGGAGGATTTTTCATACACAAATTATTTCACACAGTCTCAAGATTAGTAAAAACAAGCTAGAGAAGGAAGCAAAACTTCAAAGGACTCAGCTTAATTCTTTTTCTTCTTCTGTCCTGTTGTCATCTATATTGAATGACCCTGAACCATTATACCTTTCTATCCAGGTGGAAATAGTAGATTTAGCAATCCTATATTCCCTGTTAAGATCTGCCAAGGATTTACCATTATTATATAGGCTAACTATTTGTTTTTTGAATTCTTCTTTATATCTCTTTGCCATTTAAAATTCCTCCCAATATCTTTATATATTATATCATTGTTCGGAATTAAGTTGTTCTATTTAGTATAGCCTATCTAGAGAGTTGCTGTTAGGGAATATCAAACGGATGTTGGACCTGCTGATTATGTTTTATTTGTAGATAGAAAACCTGTAGGTGTAATAGAAGCAAAAAAAGAAGAAGAAGGCCAAAGACCAATAGTAGCAGAAGACCAATCCTATGGCTATGCAAGGCGAAATTAAAATATAACTTAAATGAAGATTCTCTTCATTTTGTATATGAAAGTACAGGCCTATTAACCAGATTTACTGATTATAGAGACCCTAAGCCACATTCAAGACCCATATTTTATTTTTATCAACCAAAGACACTTTTAGAACGGTTTGAAGAAGAAACCACCTCTCGAGAGGTCGATTACAAGATATGTCTGACCTGGATACAGAAGGACTAAGACCAGCTCAAATTAAGGCATAAAGAATTTAGAAACATCCTTCAAAAACAATAAACCTAGAGCCCTAATCCAAATGGCCACCGGGGAGCGTGTCATAATAGTGACAGGGTGCATAAATGCTTTAAGATCAAGGGTTT